>NZ_RZPW01000300.1:0-6905 GCF_003998455.1 Mesorhizobium sp. M7A.F.Ca.CA.001.08.2.1
CCGTCAAGGAAGGCGAGACGGTCGGTGTCGGCGCGCTGCTGGGGTCGATTTCGGCAGGCGGCGCGGCTCCCGCCACGAAGCCGCAAGCGGTGTCGCAGGCCTCGTCGCCGGATGCGGCATCGACCGGCAAGCAGGCCGCGGCCGAGACCGCCAAGATCGCCGGCGATGCCGGCCCGGTCGAGCCGCGCACCATGCCACCGGCACCGGCCGCGGCGAAACTGATCGCCGAAAGCAATCTCTCGGTCGACCAGATCTCCGGTTCGGGAAAGCGCGGCCAGGTGCTGAAAGGTGACGTGCTCGACGCCATCTCCAAGGGCGCGCCGTCGCAGCCGGCCGAGACGCCGAAAGCAGCACCGGCACCGGTTGCCGTGCGGGCGCCGTCCTCGGGCGACGATGCATCGCGCGAGGAGCGCGTGCGCATGACCAAATTGCGCCAGACCATCGCGCGCCGCCTCAAGGAAGCGCAGTCGACCGCAGCCATGCTGACCACCTTCAACGAGGTCGACATGTCAGCGGTGATGGCCCTGCGCACCAAATACAAGGATGTGTTCGAGAAGAAGCACGGCGTGAAGCTCGGCTTCATGGGCTTCTTCACCAAGGCCGTCACGCACGCGTTGAAGGAAATCCCCTCGGTCAATGCCGAGATCGACGGCACCGATATCATCTTCAAGAACTATGCCCATATCGGCGTCGCCGTCGGCACTGAAAAGGGCCTCGTCGTGCCGGTGGTGCGCGATGCCGACCAGATGTCGATCGCCGAGATCGAGAAGGACATCGGCCGGCTGGGCATCGCCGCGCGCGACGGCAAGCTGTCGGTCGCCGACATGCAGGGCGGCACGTTTACGATTTCCAACGGTGGCGTCTACGGGTCGCTGATGTCGACGCCGATCCTAAACGCGCCGCAGTCGGGCATTCTGGGCATGCACAAGATCCAGGACCGGCCGGTCGTGGTGGGCGGCCAGATCGTGATCCGGCCGATGATGTACCTGGCGCTCAGCTACGATCACCGCATCGTCGACGGCAAGGAAGCGGTGACCTTCCTGGTCCGCGTCAAGGAAAGCCTGGAGGATCCGGAACGGCTGGTGCTTGATCTCTGAGGTCTGGTGCTGATCCGGCTGTTGGAATGTGTGCCGGAGGAAGGGATCTGCGCGGCAGAATGACGACCCGTTCCCTTAGCCTTTCCAAGGTGCTTTCGATCGCATCGATCGCGGCCGGCATGGTGCTGGCCGCTGCCGGCGCTCACGCCGCCTGTCCGATCGAGCTCGCTGTCTATGGCGATACACAGAGCGGCAGCGAGATCGACTTCACGCCGACCGGCACCTCGGCGACCGTCACCAACACCTTCCGCATGATTCTCGACAATGATGTGGTGCTCAACGGCATCGTCATGTGGAATGAAGGCGTATCGCGGCCGAACGGCGCGCTGATGCACAAATGCCCCGAGGGCGACGTCACCGGCGAGGAGCTTGCCGCCTGCACGCCCTGGCACGGCGTCATCTACACGGCGGATGAAAAGGGCAACATCGGACTGCTGCCGGCTGAAGGCGTCGAAGCGCCGAAGACGCTGATCCTGCCGGACCTCGGGCCGGCGTTGCGCCAATCCAGCGCCTATGGCGGCAGCGGATTTTCGAAAGTGCCGTGGGATGTGTTTGCCTTGAAGGGATGCCAGGAATGAGCGGGACGCAAAAGGTGCTGCTGGTCACCGGCGGCAGCCGCGGCATCGGCGCCGCGATCTGCCGGCTCGGATCGAAGGCCGGCTACCGGGTCGCGGTCAACTACGCTTCGAACCAGGAGGCCGCCAAGGCGCTGGTCGCCGAGATCGAGGCCGCCGGCGGCGAGGCTTTCGCGGTCAAGGGCGATGTCGGCAAGGAGTCCGATATCGTGGCCATGTTCGAGGCCGTCGACCGCGCCTATGGACGGCTCGATGCCTTCGTCAACAATGCCGGCATCGTCGACGTCAAGGCGCGCGTCGACGAGATGGATGTTTCGCGGCTGGAGCGCATGATGCGCATCAATGTCGTCGGCTCGTTCCTCTGCGCCCGCGAGGCGGTGAAGCGCATGTCGACCCGTCATGGCGGGTCGGGCGGATCCATCGTCAACATCTCGTCGGCCGCGGCGACATTGGGCTCGCCGGGCGAATATGTCGATTATGCCGCCTCCAAGGGCGCCATCGACACCTTCACCGTCGGGCTCGCCCGTGAGGTGGCGCTAGAAGGCATCCGCGTCAATGCGGTGCGGCCGGGCATCATCGACACGGACATCCACGCCTCCGGCGGGCAGCCGGACCGGGTGGAGCGGTTCCGCGATCTGCTGCCGATGAAAAGAGCCGGTACAGTGGATGAAGTCGCGGGCGCGGTTCTCTATCTTCTCTCCGACGCCGCGTCCTATACGACGGGCGCGATCCTGAATGTAAGCGGCGGCCGCTGAGCGCTCTCAAGCAGATCGAGCATGATGTTATCCGAAAACCGCGTCACACTTTTCGGCATCATGCTCAAAACAGAAGGACAGTATCATGGCTTATGACGTCGTTATCATCGGATCGGGACCCGGCGGCTATGTCTGCGCCATCAAGGCGGCGCAGCTCGGGCTCAGGGTTGCGGTGGTCGAGAAGAACGCGACCTTCGGCGGCACCTGCCTGAACATCGGCTGCATCCCGTCCAAGGCGCTGCTCCATGCCTCCGAGATGTTCGCCGAGGCCGGCCACTCCTTCGACACGCTCGGCGTCGAGATATCGGCGCCGAAATTGAACCTGAAGAAGATGATGGCGCACAAGGATGCGACGGTGTCGTCGAACGTCAACGGCGTCGCCTTCCTGTTCAAGAAGAACAAGATCGACAGTTTCCGCGGCACCGGCAAGGTGCTCGCCGCCGGCAAGGTGTCGGTCACCTCCGAGGACGGCAAGGTCGAGGAGATCGAGACCAAGAACATCGTCATCGCCACCGGCTCGGATGTCGCCGGCATTCCCGGCGTCAAGGTCGACATCGACGAGAAGGTGATCGTGTCGTCGACCGGCGCGCTGTCGCTGGATAAGGTTCCCGGCCATCTGGTGGTGGTCGGCGGCGGTGTCATCGGGCTCGAGCTCGGCTCGGTGTGGGCGCGGCTCGGCGCCAAGGTCACCGTGGTCGAATTCCTCGACACCATCCTGGGCGGCATGGACGGCGAGGTCTCCAAGCAATTCCAGCGGTTGCTGGGCAAACAGGGCTTCGAGTTCAAGCTCGGCGCCAAGGTCACCGGCGTCGCCAAGGCCAAGAAGGGTGCGACCGTCACCTTCGAGCCGGTCAAGGGCGGCGCCGCCGAGACCATCGAGGCCGATGCCGTGCTGATCGCCACCGGCCGCCGCGCCTATGCCGACAGCCTCGGGCTCGGGGAAGCCGGCGTCGAGGTCGACGAGCGCGGCCGGGTCAAGACCGATGGCCATCTCAAGACCAATATCCCGGGCATCTATGCCATCGGCGATGTCATCGCCGGGCCGATGCTGGCGCACAAGGCCGAGGATGAGGGCGTGGCGGTAGCGGAAACCATTGCCGGCCAGGCCGGCCACGTGAACTATGACGTCATTCCGAGCGTCGTCTACACCAGCCCGGAAATCGCCTCGGTCGGCAAGACCGAGGAAGAATTGAAGAAGGCCGGCATCGACTACAAGATCGGAAAGTTCCCGTTCAGCGCCAATGGCCGGGCGCGCGCCATGCTGCACACGGACGGTTTTGTGAAGATCCTCGCCGACAGGCAAAGCGACCGCGTGCTCGGCATGCATATCGTCGGCTTCGGCGCCGGCGAGATGATCCACGAGGCGGCGGTGCTGATGGAGTTCGGCGGTTCGTCGGAGGATCTCGCCCGCACCTGCCATGCGCATCCGACGATGTCGGAGGCGATCAAGGAGGCGGCGCTGGCGACGTTCTTCAAGCCGATCCACATCTAAGGCCCTTTCATAAACTCTACTCCGGCGGCCATCTGGCGAGGTTTTCTCCGCTTTCACAGCGCCGCGCGTCCCTCCTGGACGCTCAAAGGATGCTGTGACCCTTTTTGATTGGCGCATGATCCTCTCCGAAAAAATCGGACTGATCTTCGGGGTCATGCGCTGCTCACGGACCCAATGTCCGCTGCGCTCCGGTTCTCGAAAACCACACCAGCTGACTCACCGGAGCGAGTTTCTGGAAAGGCCTTTCTGGCGGCCCCTACAAAACAAAACGGCCCGCTTTTCAGCGGGCCGTTCGTAACCGATATCGAGCCAATCACTGGGCCGGTGCAGGTGCCGGCGCAGGGGCTGGTGCCGGCGCAGGAGCCGGTGCGGGCGCGGGTGCCGGCGCCGGTTCTGCAGGTGCCGGAGCAGGCGCGGGCGCAGGTTCAGCCGGCTTCATCGGTTCCGCCGGTGCAGGCGCTGGGGCCGGTGTGCTGGCCGCCGGCGGCTCGGCGGGTGCCGGGTGCTCACCACTTCTTCCGAAAACATAATACGCGACAACCGCCAGAATAACGACGACCAGTGCAATCAGCCAACCGCTACCACCGCCGCCGCCACTTGGCCTTGGTGCGTTGGTGGACGAATTGAACGGGTCGTTTGGATTCGGTGTGTTCGCCATAAAAGTGTCCTCCGTGGATGAAAAATATCAATCAACACCATACAACGCGCAATCATTGAACTGGTTTCACGCTAGGGTTGGAAAACGCCAAAAACAAGGACAATCCTGCCCTTCCGCAGCCGGAGTGGCGTCGTTTCGCCACGCAGCGCGCCAAGTTTGCGTCTGTTAAGGTCGAATCAGAGGGTTTTGCCGTGACGAATTCGTCAGCTCAGCTTGTCCCGAATCACTGCGATGCTCTTGCCAGAGCCCAGTTCGCAGACCGCTATGTGCTGGTCACTGAAGGCCTTTCCTTAACCGCACTCGGCGCGGCCGAACGCGCTCTGGGGCGAACGCCGCCCTGGGTCGGCAGGCTCATGGCGCTGCGCAATCTTGCCGTCAGGCCGTTCCGGCTGAAGACGGGCCTGGAAACTGCGGTGTTGCCGTCGGGCCGGATCGGGATATTTCCAGCCAGTTTCCCGGCAAGGTTGTGCTTGGCCTCGACGACCGGCATCTCGATTTCCGTGTCCTGGTCGAAGTCAGGGATCTTGGCAGCGGCCGGCAAGAGGTGGCCGCGACGACGATCGTCAAGACGCACAATTGGCTCGGGCGCGCCTATCTCGCGATCATCATGCCGTTTCACCGGATCGTCGTTCCGGCGATGCTGGCCCAGATCCTGGCGAAGTAAGCTGAAGTCACTAAAGTCCGACAGGCGTGACGGTGTAACCGGCCTTGCGGAAATCCTCGACCAGGCCTTCGGGGCCGGGGAGGTGGAGGGCGCCGACCGCCATGAAGACGTTGCCTTTGGCAAGGATCGGTTCGGCATGCTCGACCATCACCTTGTTGCGGCTGGTGATCATGGTTTCCTCGAACGCCGCATAGCCCGCGGGGTCGTCCTGTTGGTCCGGCATCGCGGCACGAAACAGCGGCCAGAACATGCCGGTGTCGCCACGCTGGTAGAGCACGATCATGGTTTCGTTGATGTCGTTGACCTTGTCGCCGAGCTTCAGCGTGTCGACGAGGCCCTTCATGTGAAACGCCAGCGGCAGCGAGGCCATGGCGCGCAGTTGGCCTTCAGCCGTCTCCAATCCTTCCACCGGCTTGCCGGAAGCCTTCGCGCCTTCCGCCAGCCTGACATCGAGCACCGGGGCGCCGCCTGACTGACGGGCCAGCTCGCAGGCCGGCAGTGCCATCATGGCCGAGAGCATCCACGGCTTCATCTTGGCAACCGTTGCCGGCGGAATGCCGCGTGCGTCGAGCGCGGTGTTCATGGCCGCCGCATCGTCGGGCGACAGCAGCGACGCCAGCGTCGTCGAATCCGTGAACATCATCAGGTCCGGCTCCTTTAGCATCGCTACCATCATCTTCTGCTTGTCGAGCACGTCGGTGGTTTCGATGACGATGGTGCCGGCGGCGTCATAGGCTTTCTGCGCTTCGGGAGGCAGCGTGGTGACGCGCGGGTCGGTCATATGCATGGTGCCGAACAGGAAGGACGGCTTCTCGCCGGGCTTTTCCAGCTTCCACAACAGGCCCTTGCCGTTCGGCGTCGCGGCGGCTTCCGCTTCGATCTTGCGGTAGGTCGCCGGATCGTTCTTCTGCAGGGCCGACAGCATGTCGGCACCGGTGCAGGTCGGGACTTCGGCATGCGCCTTGCCGGCCGCGAACAGCAGCACGGCGAGGAACGACAGGAAGAACAGAACATTGAGCGCGACGAGCAGCTTCAGCGACACGGAAGCAGCACGGTCGGCGATGGCGATGACGCATTTCATGGGCCTCTTCTAGGACTGAAAAGCGGCAAAACGGTTAACCTGTGCTGAGAAATTGTCTTGGACTGGCTATCGCCCTCAACTGACGTCGATGGGGCTCATGCTTCAACGATTAGCGGAAACGCCCATTTCTTCGTCATCCCAAGGTCTCCGCGACGGAGCTTCGCTCCTGCTTCGCCCAGGGACGACGACGTTGGGGAGGCTTTCGGCCAAATGGTGAACGTTACTGGCGTTCACGCCCTGGGATGCGCCTGCTCATAAATCTCGAGCAGCCTCGCGGTGTCGACGCCGGTGTAGATTTGCGTCGTCGACAGGCTGGCGTGGCCGAGCAGTTCCTGGATGGTGCGCAAATCACCGCCGCGGCCGAGCAGATGCGTGGCGAAGGAATGGCGCAGCGCATGCGGCGTCGCGGTATCGGGCAGGTTGAGCGCCGAGCGCAGCTTGGCCATGTCGCGCTGGACGATGGCTGGGTTGAGCGGGCCGCCGCGGGCGCCGCGGAACAGCAGGCCCTTGGGGTCGAGATGGTAGGGGCAGAGCCGGCGATATTCGGCGATTGCCCTGAGCGCCACCGGCAGCACCGGCACCA
>NZ_RZPW01000301.1:0-6825 GCF_003998455.1 Mesorhizobium sp. M7A.F.Ca.CA.001.08.2.1
GCACCATGGTGCTCAAGCCATCCGAGATCGCGCCGCTCGACGCCATCATCTTCGCCGAGATCCTCGACGAGGCCGGCGTGCCGAAGGGCGTCTTCAACCTCGTCAATGGCGACGGACCGGGCGTCGGCCAGGCGTTGTCCAGCCATCCTGACATCGACATGATGTCGTTCACCGGTTCGACCCGCGCCGGCATCCTGGTGGCCAAGGCCGCCGCCGACACGGTCAAGCGCGTGCATCAGGAGCTTGGTGGCAAGTCGGCCAACATTCTGTTCCCCGACGTCGACCTCGCAAGCGCGGTCAGCAAGGGCGTGGCCGGTTGCTTCAGCAACAGCGGCCAGTCCTGCAACGCGCCAACGCGCATGTTCGTGCCGCGCGAGCGCCATGACGAGGCGGCCGGCTATGCCAAGGTTGCGGCGGAAAAATTCACCGTCGGTCCGGCCGATGCTGCCGGCACCAAGCTCGGCCCGGTCGTCAGCCAGGTTCAGTTCGACAAGATCCAGGACCTGATCCAGGCCGGCATCGACGAGGGTGCGACGTTGGTCGCCGGCGGCCCCGGCCGTCCGGCCGAACTCAACCGCGGCTACTATGTCAGGCCGACAGTGTTCGCCGACGTTACCCACGACATGCGCATCGCGCGCGAGGAGATCTTTGGGCCGGTACTGGCGATCATGCCCTATGACAGCGTCGACGAGGTGGTCGAGACCGCCAACAACACCGTCTATGGCCTCGCCTCCTACATCCAGGCCAAGGACATGAAGAAGGCGCGCGAAGTCGCGGCGCGCATGCGCACCGGCAATGTCTACATCAACTATCCCCAGTGGGACGCCGGCCTGCCGTTCGGCGGCTACAAGCAGTCGGGCAATGGCCGCGAATATGCCGAATACGGACTTGAGGATTTCCTCGAGATCAAGGGCATCGCGGGATATGAAGCGGCTGAGTAGGCACCGTACAGTGTGATGCAATAAAGGGCGCGGCCTGCGGTGTGGGCCGCGCCTTTTCATTTTGCAGCCAAGCCTTGCCATCTCCGCATTCTTGCCAATTGGCAAATACATGCTATATATCTGCCAATCAGCAAGGTGAACGCAATGCAGCTTCAGTCCATCGTCACCACGCCGGCCACGTTCGGAGCCGCTATCTCGGATGAAGAAGCGGGCGCGCTGGCGCGCACCACGGTCAATCTGTTCAAGGCCTGGAACCTCACCGACCTGGAGGCCTGCATCCTGCTTGGCGGTATGTCGGCGCGCACCTGGGCACGCTGGAAGACTGGGGCGAAGGAAGGTGGCATCGGCAGGATCGACCGCGACCTGCGCACCCGCATGGCGCATCTGATGGGCATCCACAAGGGCCTGCGCTACCTCTTCACGGAGCCGGCGCGCGGCTATGCCTGGATCCGCAAGCCCAATGCCACCTTTGGCGGCCAGTCGGCGCTCGACCTGATGCTGCGCGGCGAAATCTCCGATCTCTCGGCGATGCGCGAATGGCTCGATGCGGAGCGTGGTGCATGGTGAGTGGGCTTGCGGTCCGTCGCCGCGTCGACTGGCACCAGACCTTCCGCATCATCCGTTCCATCCACCCACCGATCGACCTGTTCGAAGACATTGCCGACCCGCGCGACTGGGAGGCGCTGGCCGCCGTCGAGGCGAAGACCAACCCGCGCGTACGGTTCGAGATCGGCGACCTCGGCAAGGTGGCTGCCGCAAGGCGGGTTTCCGGCCCCGGCGCCAGTTTCGTGATGGCGCCCTTCGTGCATTGTTCGACGCTGCGGCCGGGGCGCTTCTCGGATGGCAGCTACGGGATCTATTATGCCGGCGACAGCGAGGAGGTGGCGCTGGCCGAGACCATCCACCACCATCAGAAATTCATGGGCGCCACAAACGAAGGGCCGGGCTGGACGGCGGATTTCCGCGTGCTGATCGGCAACGTCGACCGCGATCTCGATGACGTCAACGCCGTGCCCGGCGTGCTCGACCCGGACGACTATTCCGCCTCGCAGGCGGAAGGGCGGGCGCTGCGGGCAGCAGGCAGCGACGGGCTGGTGTGGAACAGCGTGCGCATGCCGGGCGGCGGCTGCATCGGCATCTTCTGGCCCGACGTCATTGCCGTTCCAGTGCAGGGCCGCCACTACAGCTACCACTGGGACGGTGCCCGGGTGGACTTCGTGCGCCAGCACGATACGGGAAAGGTGCTTGCCGTCACATCATAGCGGCGGACATCCTTTACAGATCGTGGGGGAGTCGATATTCACGAATCCATAAATCCAAGGATTCGGATATATGAATAGGAAGGGCACTTTGAACGCGCTGGCCGCACTTGGCCAGGAGACGCGGCTGGATGTCTTCCGGCTGCTCGTGCGTGCCGGCCCGGAAGGCATTCCAGCCGGCGAGATCGCAACGAGGCTGGACACGATCCAGAACACCATGTCGGCGCATCTGAAGGTGCTCGCCCATGCCGGGCTGATCCGTCCCGAACGCGACGGAAGGACCGTGCGCTATGTCGCCGACATGACCGGCTTGCGCGACCTGCTGGCCTATCTGATGGAAGATTGCTGCAATGGCGCGCCGGAGCTCTGCCGCCCGGTCATCAATGCCGTGACCTGTGACTGCTGAGGGGCTTGTGACTGTCCGCCGCGCGCCGTTCGAACAAGGAAGCCATCATGACCGATCATGCTCTGAACGCAGCTGAGGCGGTGCGGCCCGGCATCGGCTTCGTCGAGAAATATCTGACGGTGTGGGTGGCACTGTGCATCGTCGCGGGCATCGCGCTTGGCCATCTGCTGCCGGGCGTGTTCGGCGCCATCGCGTCGGCCGAGATCGCCAGGGTCAACATTCCTGTCGCCGTACTGATCTGGCTGATGATCGTGCCGATGCTCTTGCGCGTCGATTTCGCCTCGCTGGCCAAGGTCGGCACTTATTGGCGCGGCATCGGCGTGACGCTGTTCATCAACTGGGCGGTGAAGCCGTTCTCGATGGCGCTGCTGGGCTGGCTCTTCATCGGCTGGTTGTTCCGGCCGTGGCTGCCCGCCGTGCAGATCGATTCCTACATTGCCGGGCTGATCATCCTTGCCGCGGCGCCCTGCACGGCGATGGTTTTCGTCTGGTCGAACCTGACGCGCGGCGAGCCGAATTTCACGCTGTCGCAGGTGGCGCTCAACGACGCGATCATGATCGTCGCCTTCGCGCCAATCGTCGGCCTGCTGCTCGGCCTGTCGGCGATCACCGTGCCATGGGGCACGCTGATGCTGTCGGTCGCACTCTACATCGTCGCGCCGGTGATCGTCGCGCAGTTGGTTCGTGGCCGGCTGCTGGCAGCGAGGGGACAGGCCGGGCTTGAGGCCCTGCTTGCCAAGCTGCAGCCTCTGTCGCTGGTTGCCTTGCTGGCGACGTTGGTGCTGCTGTTCGGCTTCCAGGGCGAGCAGATCATTGCGCAGCCGTTGGTGATCGTGCTGCTGGCAGTGCCGATCCTGATCCAGGTCTATTTCAATTCCGGTCTTGCCTATCTGCTCAACCGCCTCAGCGGCGAACGGCACTGCGTGGCTGGACCATCGGCGCTGATCGGCGCGTCGAACTTCTTCGAGCTGGCCGTGGCCGCCGCGATCGCGCTGTTCGGGCTGAATTCTGGCGCGGCCCTTGCCACTGTGGTCGGGGTGCTCATCGAGGTTCCGGTCATGCTGTCGGTGGTGTGGATCGTGAACCGCAGCAAGGGCTGGTACGAGATGGGCGGCGCCGTCCGGAATACCATGTCGGCTGAGAGGACCTCGAAATGACCATCACCATCTACCACAATCCCAGTTGCGGCACGTCGCGCAACACGTTGGCCATGATCCGCCAGTCGGGCGAGGAGCCGGAGGTGATCGAATATCTGAAGACGCCGCCATCGCGCGAAAGGTTGGTCGAACTGATCGCGGCGATGGGCATTACACCGCGCGCCCTGCTGCGCGAGAAGGGCACACCCTATGCCGAACTCGGCCTTGCCGACCCGAAATGGTCCGACCAGCAGATCCTCGATTTCATGCTGGCACATCCGATCCTGATCAACCGGCCGATCGTCGTCAGTCCGCTCGGCGTCGTGCTGGCACGGCCGTCGGAAAAGGTGCTGGACATCCTGCCCAACCCGGAGATCGGCGCGTTCACCAAGGAGGATGGTGAGGTGGTCATTTACGCCTCGGGCAAGCGCGCCGGCTGATGCTATTTCCATAATTTTTGAAATTGGGTTGACGGCGCGAAAAGTGCCGCGTAGCTTATTTCCATGAAACTCGAAAAAGCAGCCGCGCAGCTTGAAGCGCTCGGCAATCCGACGCGGCTTCAGCTCTATCGCATCCTGGTACGCGCCGGTGATGACGGGCTTGCCGTCGGCAGCGTCCAGGGCAGGCTCGACATTCCGTCCTCCACGCTGTCGCATCACCTCAAACGGCTGGTCGATACCGGGCTTGTCACGCAGGAACGGCAAGCGACGACGCTGATCTGCCGCGCCAACTATCCCGGCATGAATGCGCTGATCGGCTATCTCGCTGACGAGTGCTGCACCGACGCCTGTGCGCCCGCCGTCGGCAAAGCACTGGCCTGATTTTTCTGCGCGTATAATTCGAAGATACCGGAAGGATCGAACCTATGGACATGATGACAGATCTTCCCGTCGCGGTAATTGGCGCCGGCCCGGTCGGCCTTGCCGCCGCGGCGCATCTGGTCGAGCGCGGCATCTGTCCGCTCATCCTGGAGCGCGGCGAAAGCGTTGGGGCCGCACTGCTCGAATGGGGCCATGTGCGGGTGTTCTCGCCTTGGGAATACAACATCGACGCGGCGGCGCGGGCGCTGCTCGACCGCTCCGGCTGGACGGCGCCGGACAGCCAGGGCCTGCCGACCGGCGGCGAGATCGTGCGCGACTATCTGGCGCCGCTTGGCCGGCTTCCGGCGATCGCCGCCAATCTGAAGCTCGGCGCCGAGGTCACCGCGATCACCCGTCAGGGGCACGACAAGGTCGCCAATGACGGCCGCAAGGACGCGCCCTTCGTCATCCGCTACCGCGATGGCGGCGGTGAGCACCGCTTTCTCGCACGCGCCGTCATCGACGCATCCGGAACATGGTGGCGGCCAAACCCGATCGGCATCGACGGGCTGCCGGTTGCCGGCGAAGGCGAGGCGTCGGCACGCATCGCCTATGGCATTCCCGACGTGGTCGGCAAGGCGAGAGAAGACTATGCGGGCAAGCGCGTCCTGGTCATCGGCGGCGGGCACTCGGCCATCAACGTCGCGCTGGCGCTGATGGAGTTGCAGGATGGCGCGCCTGGCACCGAGATCTTCTGGGCGCTGCGGCACGCCAACATGGAGAGATTGCTTGGCGGCGGGCTGAATGACCAGTTGCCGGAACGCGGCGCGCTCGGGCTGGCCGCCAGGCAGGCGATGGCGGACGGCAGGCTGAACATGCTGACGGGCTTCGCCGTCGACCGCATCGAGACGCAAGGCGAGAAGCTTGCCGTCGACGCCCACCTCGCCGGCAAGCCGTTCAGCCTGGCCGTGGACCGCATCGTCGTCACCACCGGCTTCAGGCCAGACCTGTCGTTCCTCGGCGAAATCCGCATCGCGCTCGATCCCGCCGTCGAAGCGCCGCCGGCACTGGCGCCGCTGATCGATCCGAACTTCCACTCATGCGGCACGGTTCCCGCGCATGGCATTGCGAAACTCGCGCATCCCGAACCCGGTTTCACCATCGTCGGCTCGAAATCCTACGGCCGTGCCCCGACTTTCCTGATGGCGACCGGCTACGAGCAGGTCCGCTCGGTGGTGGCCGATATTGCCGGAGACCATGCCGCGGCCCGCGAGGTGCGGCTGGTGCTGCCGGAGACCGGCGTGTGCAGTGCCGTCGGTGTCGCGACGGTATCGGAAAGCGCCGGCTGCTGGGGCGGGCCTGCTCCCGCCGCTGTCGATGCCTGCTGCGTCAGGGATGCGGACGCCAAGGCAACCGGCGCATCGGGTTGCGGCTGCGCAACCGCGCCGGCCACCGAGACGCGAGAGAATATGGCGGCCGGCGTCGATGCCTGAACGATCCGTCCTGCGCAAGGCAATCTGGGCGCTTGGGCTGACCCAGATCATCGGCTACGGCACGCTCTATTACAGCTTCTCGATCCTGGCGCCGGCAATGGCACGCGAGTTCGGGCTCACGGAAGGCTGGGTATTCGCAGCCCTGTCGGCCTCGCTGTTTGCCGGCAGCCTGTTCGCGCCGACTGCCGGGCGGTGGGCCGACCGCTTCGGCGCCGGCCGCATCATGACCGTCGGCTCGGTCGCGGCGGCTGTGGCGCTGGCGCTGTGCGCCGTCGCACCCGGCCGCGTGAGCTTCGTTCTGGGATTGCTGGCGATGGAACTGGCCTCCAGCTTCGTCCTCTACAGCGCTGCCTTCGTGGCGATCGTGCAGGTCGGGGTTCCCCGGCCGCAACGCAGCATCACCCATCTGACGCTGATCGCCGGGTTTGCCTCTACCCTGTTCTGGCCGCTGACCTCGGCGCTGCATGCGCATCTCACATGGCGCGAGGTCTACCTTTTATTCGCCGCTCTCAATCTCGGCCTATGCCTGCCGATCCACGCCTGGCTGATGCGCCTGTCGCGTCGCCACGCAACGGTCACGCCGCATGAGCGCGGTTCCGCTCCCGATGAAGCGGGAATGCCGCTCGATGCGCGGCGCGGCCGGGCCGCATTCCTGCTGATGCTGGCGGGGTTCGCCACCGAGGGCTTCGTGCTGTCGGCGATCCTCATCCACATGGTGCCGCTGACGGCGGCCCTTGGGCTCGGCACCGCAGGCCTCTTCGTCTCGACCCTGTTCGGGCCGGCGCAGGTC
>NZ_RZPW01000302.1:0-6821 GCF_003998455.1 Mesorhizobium sp. M7A.F.Ca.CA.001.08.2.1
ATATCGGGCAACGCGCTCGACGCCCGCTCGCTCATCAAGCAGTTCACCTCCGACGTCGACACGGCTACCAAGACCACCGGTTCCGATGCCATTTCCGTCAGCGCCGATGTCGACCGGCTGACCGGTTTCCACGACGAGCAATTGTCCAATCTGAAGCTCGGCTACAGCGCGGCCGGCTCGCGGGTGAACGGGCTGAAGGTCAGCGCCACGGCCAGTTCAGGTGCGGCCATATCGATCAGCAACACGACCGGCGCCGGCCGGCGCACGCTCAACATGCAGTCCGCGGACGCCGGCGCCATCCTGAGGTTCCTCAACATCTACGAACATATGGAAGGCGGCGTGATCACGCTCGCACTGGCCGGGCCGAGCGACGGATCGCTCAAGGGCAAGGTCGACACCAGCAACTTTTTCGTCGTCAACGAACCGAAGCTCGCCTCCATCGTCTCGACCACGCCGGCCGGCGACAACCGCAGCCTCAACCAGGCGGTCAAGGGCAAGCTGGACACGTCGCGGGTGAAGTTCGAACGCGGCTACGCCGAGATCGACAAGGGCAGCGGCTATCTGAAACTGGCCAATGGCGTGCTGCGCGGACCGCGCATCGGCACGACGTTCCAGGGCACGCTCTACGACCAGAACAACAACATGGACATGACCGGCACGTTCATGCCGGTCTATGGCCTCAATCGCATCTTCGGCGAATTGCCCATCGTTGGCGCGCTGCTCGGCAATGGCCGCGACCGTGGCCTGATCGGCGTCACCTACCGGCTCAAAGGCAACGCCAACAAGCCGTTGCTGGACATCAATCCGCTGTCGGTGATCGCGCCCGGAATATTCAGGTCGATTTTTGAGTATCGGTGACCGAGTTCAAATCGGCCGTATCAGAATGTGTTTTTTCTTTCCCAAGGAAAGCTTTACGACGTTTTCCGGACTCAAATCCTGAGGGGTCACCAGCCGGCGCTCGTCGCTCACCGGCTCGTCGTTCAGGCGCACGGCGCCGCCCTGCACATGCCGCCGCGCTTCGCCGTTCGACGCCGCCAGTCCGGCGGTGACCAGCAGCGACAGGATGCCGACGCCGGTTTCGAGCGCTGTCTTGTCGACCTCGACGGTCGGCAGCGACTCCGCGAGCGCGCCTTCCTCGAACGTCTTGCGCGCCGTATCGCTGGCTTGCTCGGCGGCCGCGCGGCCGTGCAGCAGGGCGGTGATCTCGGTGGCGAGGATCTTCTTGGCCTCATTGATCTCGGATCCGCCGAGCCGCTCGAGCCGCGCCACCTCGTCCAGCGGCAGCGTCGTGTAGAGCTTCAGGAAGCGGGCGACGTCGGCATCCTCGGTGTTGCGCCAGTACTGCCAGAATTCGTAGGGGCTCAGCATCTCCGCGTCGAGCCAGACCGCGCCCGACGCGGACTTGCCCATCTTGGCGCCCGACGAGGTGGTGAGCAGCGGCGTGGTCAGTGCATAGAGCTGCGCGTCCTCCATGCGGCGGCCGAGATCGATGCCGTTGATGATGTTGCCCCACTGGTCGGAGCCGCCCATCTGCAGGCGGCAGCCGAGACGCTTGTAGAGCTCGACGAAATCATAGGCCTGCAGGATCATGTAGTTGAATTCGAGGAACGACAGCGACTGCTCGCGATCGAGCCGCAGCTTGACGGAATCGAAGGCCAGCATGCGGTTGACCGAAAAGTGACGACCGACATCGCGCAGGAAATTGACGTAGTTGATCTCCATCAGCCAATCGGCGTTGTTGACCATGATGGCGTCGTTGGGACCGCTGCCGAATTTGAGGTAGGGCATGAAATTGCGGCGGATACCGGCAAGATTGTCTTCGATGTCCTGCGGGGTCAAAAGCTTGCGCGCCTCGTCCTTGAACGACGGGTCGCCGATCATCGAGGTGCCGCCGCCCATCAGCGCGATCGGCCGATGACCGGTCTGCTGCAGCCAGTGCAGCATCATGATCTGGATCAGCGAGCCGGCGTGCAGGCTCTTGGCGGTGGCGTCGAAGCCGATATAGGCTGTCACCGTTTCCTTGGCGAAGATATTGTCGAGACCGGCATCATCCGAAGTCTGGTGGATGAAACCGCGCTCGCTCATCGTGCGCAGGAAATCCGATTTGAAGGCAGGCATTTTTTCTATTCCCGAAAGCGTCCGGCCGCTGTGGCTCAGGCGTGCATGAACGCGGGCGTTTAGCATCCAAGCGCGATCAGCAAAAGTGGTTTCCGGTTTTGCGACTGATCGCGCGCCAGACAAAGGTCCAGCGATCAGCAAAAGTGGTTTCCGGTTTTGCGACTGATCGCGCGCCAGACAAAGGTCCAGCGATCAGCAAAAGTGGTTTCCGGTTTGCAGCCCGCGCGGATGGCGTTGCGAATCCTTGCTTCGTCGTTTGGGCTGGCGTATTGAGGCGCCGCGCAGGGCAGGGCCTGAGGCGCCGCGACGGGGCCATCCCGCAGATCAGATCCGGAAAGCTCCGCGATGAACAGGAACTATCTCTTTCTCTTTCTGTTCAGCGTGCTGATGACGTTCAGTGGACTGGCGAGCCTTCCACCCATCGACCGCGACGAATCCCGTTTTGTCCAGGCCACCAAGCAGATGGTCGAAACCTCCGACTATGTCGACATCCGTTTTCAGGATGCCTCGCGCTACAAGAAGCCGATCGGCATCTACTGGCTGCAATCGGCGGCGGTGGCGCTGAGCGGCGAGGGGGCGGCGGCGCCGATCTGGGTCTACCGCCTCGTCTCCATGCTTGGCATTGCCTTGGCCGTCGTCGGCATCGCCTGGACGGGCACGAAGCTGTTCGGGGCCAATGCCGGTCTCGCCGCCGGCCTGATGATGGCGGCGATCTTCGCCACCGCCTTCGAGGGCCGTGACGCCAAGACCGACGCCATGCTGCTGGCCTGCTGCGTGGCGGCGCAAGGCGCGCTCGCCCAGATCTATCTGGCATCGCGCCGCAACGAACCGGTAGCCGCCCATCTGCCGTGGATATTCTGGGCCGCTCAAGGCCTTGGAATCCTTATCAAGGGGCCGGTGGCTCCGCTCCTGTCGGTGCTCACGGTCGCTGCCCTGTTTGCCTTCGAGCGCGACTGGCGCTGGCTCCTGAAGCTGAAGCTCGTGCGCGGTGTCGCTCTGGTGGTGCTCATCGTGTTGCCCTGGGTCGCCCTCATCACCTGGAAGAGCGGCGGCGCCTTTCTCAACGATGCCGTCGGCAAGGACATGATGGCCAAGGTCGCCTCGGGCGAGGAATCGCACGGCCTGCCGCCCGGTTTCTACATGCTGACCTATTCCTTGTTCATGTGGCCGTTCGGCCTGATCGCGGTCGGCGCCGGGCTGCAGGCCCTCAACCGTCTGCGCGACGATCCCCGGCTGCGTTTCTGCCTCGCCTGGTACATTCCGTTCTGGCTGGTATTCGAGCTGATCCCGACCAAGCTGCCGCACTATGTCCTGCCGGCCTATCCCGGCATGGCGCTGCTGATCGGCTGGCTGCTGACATTGTCGCCGCAGGAGGCCAATGCGCCGCTCAGGCGCTGGCAGGACTGGTTGTGGTGGTCGACCGCATTCGGTCTTGCCGTGGTCAGCCTTGGCCTGGCGGCGGTCTGCGTCGGAGCGCCGATCTATCTCACCGGCTCCTTTTCCTGGTGGAGCATCCCGGCCGCCGCGGCGGCGCTGGCGGCAGGGTATTTCGCTTTTTCGCGACAGCTGCAAGTGCCGCTCTCCCGCATCGGCGCCATCGCGGTTTGCGCCGGCATCACCTATGGGCTGTTGTTCGGCGTCATCGCGCCTTCGCTGAAGCCGATCTGGCTGAGCCCGGCGATCGAGGCGGCAGTCCAGGCCAACAGGCCTTGCGACACCACGGTGCTCGCCTCAGCGGAATATCACGAGCCGAGCCTGGTGTTCCTGGTCGGCACCAAGACCGTCCTGACCGATGTCGATGGCGTCGCCAAGCATCTGCTCGGCGACCCCACCTGCGCGCTGGCGCTGGCACAAATCGGCGACGAGCAGAAGCTGAATGGCCTGTTGGAGGCGCAAGGCAAGTCGGCGAGCCGCGTTGCCGAGGTCGACGGCCTCAACTATTCGTCGGGAGACAAACTGTCGCTCGGCCTCTATCGTGTAACCCAGTGACGGCTCGCCGATGCCCATGACGGCAACAATGGGGTCGAATTTCCTATGCTGGTGAAATCACGCCCGCCCGTTTCGAGCCTGCTCCTTGGAATAGGGCGCCGGTCGCTCGACAACTTTCGCGATACGATGCAGATCGCCAAAAGCCGCCTTGCCACCCGGCCGGCCAGATACCCGAATATTTTGTGGTCGGTCTGGGTGCTGGTCTGGGTCTTGCTGACCGCGGCGGCATTTGTTCGTCTCGACACTCCGGCCGGAATGCTTCACGGCAAGTGGTCGGCGGGATTTGCCCGGACTGCCGACTTTTTCACCCAGTTCGGCCTGGGAGGCTGGTATATCATTCCCTCAGTGCTTCTGCTTGTCGCCGCGAACCTGACGGATTGGCGAAGCCTGTCGCGGCGCTCGCTGATGCTCCTCTACAACTGGACCTGCCTGGCTTTTCTGGTGCTGTGCGCCACCGGCCTGTCGGGGATCGCCGTCAATGTGCTGAAATATGCCATTGGCCGGGCTCGCCCGCTCTATTACGAGGACTTTGGCGTGCTGACCCTGCACCCCTTCGCTTTCGATGCGCGCTTCGCCGGCTTTCCGTCCGGCCATGGTACGACAATGGGCGCGGTGTTCGGGGTCGCTTTGCTGTTGTTTCCGCGGCGCTGGTACATCGCCCTGGCGATCACCGCCTGCATCGCCTCGACCCGTATCTTCGTTGGCGCGCACTATCCCAGCGACACCGTCGCCGGCTTCGGCCTTGGCTGCGGTTTCGCGCTTGCCTGCGGGCTGGTCTTTGCCCGGCTCGGCTTCATCTTCCGGCCGATGCCGTCGGGACTGCCGGTCCGCAAGAGAACGTTTCGGCTGATCGGACCGACAAGGAAGACTGCCTGAGCATTCGAAGTTCAGTTGCCGTCCAGTCCGCCATAGGATCTGACCAGGTCGGCCATGCCGGGCGATTGGTGGTCTTCGCTTTCGAGCCCCTGTGCAACGCCGACGCGATCGGCGACCGGCCGGTTCTGGCTGACCTTCCACTTGCCGTGGATTTCGCTGATCTCGATTTCCAGCCCGATAATGCCCTTGATCTGCGACTGGATGAAGGGCTCCGGCGCATCGGTCACCGCCCAGGGCGCGGCGCGGGCGCCTTCCTGGGAGACGGTCAGATCGGCGATCTGCTGCGCCAGCCAGTCCTGATCATCCATCACCTTGACGGTGCCGCGAACCTGCACGATGGCATAATTCCAGGTCGGCACCACCTTGCCGGTCTCGCGCTTAGTCTCGTACCAGGACGGCGTCACATAGGCATCGCTGCCCTGGAAGACGATCAGTACGGGTGACGCCGGATTGTCGGCCAACAGGCGCCATTGCGGGTTGGCCCGCGCCAGATGGGCGCGCAGCCTGCCGTTCGGCCCGATTTCCGCGTCGAGCAGGAACGGGATGGCGTTGGCGACCGGCCCATCGGGCCCGTTGGCAATCAACAGGCCCAGCGGATGCGTCCGGATCAGCCCGTGCAGGATTTCCGGCCGCGTTTCCCTGAAATGAGGAGGTTCGTACATTGCCGTCCCTGCTTTCTTGCTTATCTCAGCCGCTTCGGCCGCGGATCCGACAATTCGCCGGCCAGCCGGCGGTCGAGATAGTCGGCGCATTCCTCGAGCAGCAGGTCGGCATCGTTGGAGAAGAAATGGTTGGCGCCGGGCAACGTCTTTTGGGTGATGGTGATGCCCTTCTGCGTGTGCAGCTTGTCGACCAGGCCCTGCACATCCTTTGGCGGCGCCACCTTGTCGGCATCGCCATGGATGATCAGGCCCGATGAGGGGCAGGGCGCCAGGAACGAGAAATCATAGGTGTTGGGCTGCGGGGCGATCGAGATGAAGCCTTCGATCTCGGGCCGGCGCATCAGAAGCTGCATGCCGATCCAGGATCCGAACGAGTAGCCGGCGACCCAGCAGCTCTTGGAATCGGGATGCAGCGACTGCACCCAATCCAGCGCCGCGGCGGCATCCGACAACTCGCCGGTGCCGTGGTCGAATTCGCCCTGACTGCGGCCGATGCCGCGGAAATTGAAGCGAAGCGTGGTGAAGTCCCGCTTCTGGAACATGTAGAAGAGGTCGTAGACGATCTTGTTGTTCATCGTGCCGCCGAATTGCGGGTGCGGGTGCAGGACGATGGCAATCGGCGCGCTCTTTTCCTTGGAAGGCTGGTAGCGACCCTCCAGGCGGCCAGCAGGACCGGTGAAAATGACCTCAGGCATAAAATACTCCACTAGGTAATACGAATGCGCGGTGCCTGGAACGTTTCCTCTGGCCTTGACGCAGGGCGAGCGTCTTCTTAGAAGCTAGTTTAGAATTGTTCAAAACTGAGTGGCAAGACATCGAGCCCGGCCACCCGCGCCGCAAGCCGCGTAAATAGGACGGCTCGCCTTGGAATTTCAAGGAAATAACGCCATACGACGGCGGAATGGCTTCTGACGGGACTTGACGGACGAAAATGGCCGCAAAACGCGCCTATCTCGACTACAATGCCAGTGCGCCGCTGCTTGCCGCGGCCCGCGAAGCTATGGTCGCGGCGCTCGATGTCGCCGCCAATCCGTCATCGGTTCACGCCGAGGGGCGGGCGGCCCGCCGTCTGATCGAGACCGCAAGGCGTGACGTGGCGGCGCTCGTCAACGCCAAGCCCGAGCACGTCGTGTTCACCTCCGGTGCCACGGAAGCAGCCTCGACGCTGCTGTCACC
>NZ_RZPW01000303.1:0-6792 GCF_003998455.1 Mesorhizobium sp. M7A.F.Ca.CA.001.08.2.1
CTTTCAAGAGAGTGAAATTTTTTTCATAAATTGAGTCCGAATCCCGCAATTGTCAAGCGCGATTTACGTGAGGTTAACTGTTTGCTTTGCGCGGTGGATTTTGCCTGACAATGAAATTAATTGCTTATGGGTATTGCGGCGTCCTGGCGTTTGCGATCAATATTCGGTCAAAGCTCCCGCCACTGCGCAGGGGGCAGGGAACAGCAGAGCATTATCGAAACGGAGGACGAGCGGATGACGGCATCCTGGAGATTTTCGACCCTGGCGGATCGCCACCGAGCGCTCGGTTCGAAGCTCGAAGACTGGAGCGGCATGGGAACCGCCTGGACCTACGACAAGGATGCCGACGAGGAGTACATCGCCATCCGCACCAAGGCTGGCCTGATGGATGTCTCCGGCCTCAAGAAGGTGCACATCACCGGGCCGCATGCTTCACACCTGATCGACCTGGCGACGACGCGCGACGTCGAAAAGATCTACCCCGGCAAGTCGGCCTATGCCTGCATGCTGAACGAGGCGGGAAAATTCACCGACGATTGCATCCTCTACCGCACCGGCCCCAATGCCTGGATGGTCGTACATGGTTCGGGCACCGGCCATGAGGAGTTGCAGCGTGCTTCGGTAGGGCGCGACGTATCGCTGCGTTTCGACGACAATCTGCACGATCTGTCGCTGCAGGGGCCAACCGCCGTCGACTATCTGGCCACGCATGTGCCGGGGATTCGCGACCTCAACTATTTCCATCATATGCAGACGCAACTGTTCGGCTTGCCCGTCATGATCTCGCGCACCGGCTATACCGGCGAGCGCGGCTACGAAATCTTCTGCCGCGGCCAGGATGCCGGCACGATCTGGGACAGGATCCTCGACGAGGGCAAGAGCGCCGGCATCATTCCGTGCCGCTTCACCACCCTCGACATGCTGCGGGTGGAAAGCTATTTGCTGTTCTACCCCTACGACAATTCGCAGAAATACCCGTTCGAGAACGAAGGACCCGGCGACACGCTGTGGGAGCTCGGCCTCGACTTCACCGTCAGCCCCGGAAAGACCGGCTTTCGCGGCGCCGAGGAGCATTATCGCCTCAAGGGTAAGGAGCGCTTCAAGATCTACGGCGTTCTGCTCGACGGCAAGGAGCCGGCCGATGAGGGTGCGCCGGTCTATCGCGACGGCAAGAAGGTGGGCGTGGTGACCTGCGCCATGTATTCGCCGCTGGTCGAGAAATCGATGGGCATCGCCCGCCTCGACGTAGACTGCGCGGTCAAGGACACCAAGCTCGAAATCCGCAACAGGAGCGGCGCCATCAAGGCCACCGCCCAGCCATTGCCATTCGACGATCCCAAGAAGACCAAGCGCACGGCGAAAGGTTGAGGCATAGTCGACGGCGAGGGGTTCGAGCAATTCCAGGAAAAGTGTGAAACGGTTTTCCGTCCGGAATTGCGTCAAAGCAAAGAGATAGAGCGGTCCGCCGTTTCTATGAAACGGTGAAGCGCTCGAAGGCACGAAGACTTAAATGGCAGCCAAAAGCATCATCAGCCGGCCTGTTTACGGAACCTTGTCTCCGCAGCCCGGCAAGCATCATCTTTTTATCGCGGATGCGGAAGGGGCGCTGGCGATAGCGGAGATGGCCGGGAGGGCGCCGCCCGGGTTTTTCGACGACGCCGAAATCGTCTTCATTCCCGGGCCTGACGGCAAACACACCGCAGCCCTCGAAGCGCTGAGACCGGTGCAGTTTCATCTGTCGCCATCCTTCGCCAGCCTGCTGCCACGGCTTAGGCAGACACTGGCAAATGCGCATATGGGCCTGCGCCTCTATCTCGCCGGCACTGAGGGCCTGATCGGCCAGGCGATGCAGGTGGCGCTTGAAGCCGGCATCGACCACACTTCGATCCAGACCGAGCACCGCGGTTCGCTGGCGCGGCGCATGCAATGCGTCCACTGCAAGGGCATCACCGAGAATGTGACGACGCAGCCGGCGACCTGCGCGCATTGCGGCCTGCTGCTTCTGGTGCGCGATCATTATTCCAGGCGCATCGCGGCGTTCCAGGGCGTCTGCATCAACGCCGAGGATCGCAGCGAGATTCCTCCGATGGAGGAGGTTTTCCGATGAGCACCGGAACCACAAAACTCGATGTCGTGGTCAGCGACGTCGTCCCGGTCAACGACCTCGTCACCCGCTTCCATTTCCGCCGGCGCGACGGCGAGTTGCTGCCGACCTTTTCCGGCGGCGCCCATGTCGTGGTCGAGATGCGCGACGGCGAACGCACCAGGCTCAACCCCTATTCGCTGATGGGCTCGCCGCTCGACACGCGCGAATACACGATCTCGGTGCGCCGCGACGATGTCGGCCGCGGCGGCTCGCTGTTCATGCACCGGAACGTCAAGCCCGGCATGGAGATGGTGGTCAGCTATCCCGTCAATCTGTTCTCGCTCGACCTGCGCGCCAAAAAACATCTGATGCTGGCCGGCGGCATCGGCATCACGCCGTTCATGGCGCAGACCGCTCAGCTTGCGGCGGAAGGCGGCAATTTCGAACTGCACTACACCTGCCGCACCGCATCGCTCGGCACCTATGCCGATGTGCTGCGCGAGCGCTACGACCGCCGGGTCAGGCTCTATCATGACGACCTTGACGAGCGCATCGAACTCGACCGGCTGCTGTCGACGCAGCCGCTCGGCACGCATCTCTATGTCTGCGGCCCGGCCGGCATGATCAACTGGGTGCGTGATCGCGCGGCAAGCCTCGGTTGGCCATCGGAAACCGTGCATTTCGAGCATTTCGCGGCCCCCCAGCCTGGCCTGCCTTTCGACGTGACGCTTGCCGTCAGCGGCAAGACGATCCGCGTCGATGAGCAGCAGAGCCTGCTGGAAGCGATCGAAGCGGCCGGCGTCGATCCGCCCTATCTCTGCCGCGGCGGCGTCTGCGGCCAGTGCGAAACCAACGTCATCTCTTGCGACGGCAAGTTCATCCACAACGACCACTGGCTGAGCGAGGAAGAGCACCGTTCGGGCAAGAAGATCATGCCGTGCGTGTCGCGCTTCGAGGGCCGGTCGCTGGTCCTGGAGCGCTAGGAGGAAATCATGGGCATCACCTTTCGCAAGGAAACGTTCCGCGACGACTTCACCTTCAGGAACAGCCCTGAGCACATCAGGCGCTTCCCGTTTCCGTTCCACGAAGACGCCTACATGTATGCGGTCAACATCGAGCCGCATGTCGTCGGCCCCAAGGGCAGCGTGCTGGAAAACCTGATCGACGTCGACGAGCACTATGTCGCCGAGATGCAGGACCGCGCGCTGGTGCTGGCCGAGGACCCGCTGCGCTGCCAGTCGCTGCCGCACATGACGCTGGCCGGTTGGGACTTGCTGGAACTGCTGATGGAGCAGCAGGCGCTGGGCTATCCCGAGCATTTCACGCTGACCCGCGACGGCGACCGCTGGCGCTGGATCAACCGGCCGCTCGGCATCGATGACACCTTCACCTTCGGCGACACCTCGACGCTGCCTTACGGCCCGATGGAGTACATCACCCGCCAGAGCCAGGGCGACTTCTGCATCCTCGACCAGCGCGACGGCAATCTGTGGATGGATGCCGGCATGGTCACCACCCAAGCCGACTGGTCGCTCGATTTCGACATCGGCATGAACTTTTTCGAATGGCACGCGCCGGTGCCGCTGGCGCATGAGAAGGGGATTTTTGTCAGGGCGCTGAAATTCCTCACCAACATCCAGCAAGGCAAGCCGGCCAGGCGCCTGAACTGGACGATGACCATCAATCCGCGCCTCGACACCAGCCCCGAAAACTATCACAAATGGGGTCCGGACCGGGCTACGGTGACGCCGGAGAATGTCGGCGACAAAGTGCATCTGCGCGTCGAGCTGCAGAGTTTTTGGCGCCTGCCGCGCTCGAACGGCATCGTCTTTCCGATCCGCTGCTATCTGATCAAGATGGATGAGCTGGTGACGCAACCAAAATGGGCCCGGCGCCTGCACCGTGTCATCCGCGACCTACCCGACGAACTCGCCAACTACAAGGGCCTGACCCGATATAGGTCAACGTTGGTCGAGTGGCTGTCGAAGCTCGACGACGGCAGCCCGACGAGCCCTGGGTTCGGGCCGGATTGAGCGACGCCCGCGAAGCTGCCGATCTCCCCCTCGTGGGGGGAGATCGAGTCCCGCTCAACCCGCGCTCTGCGGATAGCAGATAATCGACAAATACCGCATCGGCAGTTTCGTCAGCTGTTCCGGCCCGTGCGGCGCGTCGGCGTCGAAGAACAGGCTGTCGCCGGGCTTCATCGGGTAGAGATTGCTGCCGTGCCGGTAAACGACCTCGCCCTCGAGCATATAGAGGAACTCCATGCCCTCATGCTGGAAGGTCGGAAACACGTCGGAATCCTCGGTCAGCGTGATCAAATAGGGCTCGACGACGACGCCGCTGGTATTGGAGCCGATATGGCCGAGCAGATTGTACTGGTGACCGGCGCGCGTGCCGCGGCGCTCGACATCGAGGCCTTGGCCGGCCTTGACGAAAACGGCGCTGCGCTCTTCCTCGAAGCGGCGGAAGAAGGCGGTGACCGGGACGCCGAGCGCCCGCGACAGCGCCTGCAAGGTGGTCAGTGACGGCGAGGTGATGCCATTCTCGATCTTCGACAGCATGCCCAGCGAAATGTCGGTGGCGACCGCCAGATCGGCGACGGTGATGCCGAGCTTCTTGCGGAAGGCGCGCACCTCGCGGCCGATCGCCACCTCCAGCACCTTTTCGCGCGTGTCGCGAATGGCATGCGGGTTCTGCGTCAGCGGCGCGCGGATGGTTTTCCCGTCGGCCGAGACCTTTGGCTGCGGCTTGGCCTTTGCACCGGCTGGACCAGCGTTGGAATCGGAAACCTTCTTCGCCATGTCGCCCCCGGCACTCCTGCGGATTTATTTGACTCTAGGTGAACATGTCAGGTGCCGATACAGCAGCGCAACTGCGACGGCAAGTCGCCTGAAAGCGCATGCGCACGATCCGGCGTTTGGCCGCGTCCGGTTTTTTGCGGGAAATCCACATCGGCGGAACGTTGTTTCCGCACCGGGCTGTTGACAGCACGAAAGGGCCAATTACTGTCCCTGTGAGTGAAATTTGTTTCGTAAGAGCAATTCCGGGAAAGCGCATAGCGCTTTCCCCTTGGGAGTTGCGTCAAGGCAAAAGTCGAAACCAGATCGGGAGGCCTGCCATGAAAAGTCGCGTTGCCGTCATCGGAGCCGGCCCATCCGGCCTGGCACAGCTCAGGGCCTTCAAATCGGCGGCCGACAAGGGCGCCGACATTCCCGAGATCGTCTGCTTCGAAAAGCAGTCGGACTGGGGCGGCCTGTGGAACTACACCTGGCGCACCGGTCTCGACGAGCATGGCGATCCGGTGCACGGTTCCATGTATCGCTATCTCTGGTCGAACGGACCAAAGGAATGCCTGGAATTCGCCGACTATACTTTCGAGGAGCACTTCGGCCGGCCGATCGGCTCCTATCCGCCGCGCGCCGTGCTGTGGGACTACATCAAGGGCCGCGTCGAGAAATCAGGCCTGCGCAAATGGGTGCGCTTCAACAGCCCGGTGCGCATGGTGACGTTTTCGGACGAGACGAAGAAATTCACCGTCACCGCGCATGACCGCACCAACGACGTCACTTATTCCGAAGAGTTCGACAATGTCGTCGTCGCCTCCGGGCATTTCTCGGTGCCCAACGTGCCCTATTTCGAGGGTTTCTCCACCTTCAATGGCCGCATCCTGCACAGCCATGATTTCCGCGACGCGATGGAGTTCAAGGGCAAGGATATCCTGATCATCGGCCGCTCCTATTCGGCCGAGGACATCGGCTCGCAATGCTACAAATACGGCGCCAAATCCATCACCTCCAGCTACCGCTCGAAGCCGATGGGTTTCAAATGGCCGGAGAATTGGAAAGAGGTGCCGCTGCTGCAGAAGGTCGTCGGCAAAACCGCGCATTTCAAGGATGGCACGACCAAGGATGTCGACGCCATCATCCTGTGCACCGGGTACCTGCATTCCTTCCCCTTCCTGACCGACGATCTGAAGCTCAAGACAGCCAACCGCATGTGGCCGCTCGATCTCTATGAAGGCGTCGTCTGGGAGAAGAACCCACAGCTTTCCTATATCGGCATGCAGGATCAGTTCTACACCTTCAATATGTTCGACGCGCAGGCCTGGTTTGCCCGCGACGTCATCATGGGCCGCATCAAGCTGCCCTCGGCCGAGGCGATGGCCGCTCACGGCGCGAAGTGGCGCGCGCGTGAGGAAACGCTGGAAGACGCCGAGCAGATGATCTGGTTCCAGGGCGACTACACCAAGGAATTGATGGACCAGACCGATTATCCCGGTTTCGACGTCGAGGCGGTCAACCAGACCTTCATGGAATGGGAACACCACAAGGGCGAAGACATTATGAGCTTCCGCGACCACGCCTACCGCTCGCTGATGACCGGCACCATGGCGCCGCTGCATCATACGCCGTGGCTGCAGGCGCTCGATGATTCGATGGAGAGCTATCTCGAGGTGAAGGGCGTTGCGGCGGAATAACGAGTGGGCTTGCCGTCAGGCAGGCGCCTCGACCCAGCCGTGGCGACTCTCGCCATAAACAGACTGCGTCGGCGCCGGAAATGCCGGGTCTCCGAAGCAGCCGACTGCGACGGCTACCGCTGCGGGTCTGCGTGACGGATACCAGAAGACCGTCGAGCCGCACGTTCCGCAGAAATGGAAGGTGACGGGAAAGCCGCTGTCGGAATCGCGTTGGAATGTCTGGAAT
>NZ_RZPW01000304.1:0-6780 GCF_003998455.1 Mesorhizobium sp. M7A.F.Ca.CA.001.08.2.1
GTCGACATCATCGCCCAGTGCGACGAGGAATTCCTCGAGACCAACGGCATCATCAAGGGCGCGATGAACCTCATCGACACACAACGCGCCGAACTGCTCTACAGCCGCATGGGCCCGGCGATCGAGGCGTCCGGCGGCAGCGCCGGCAACACGGCGGCCGGTGTCGCCAGCTTCGGCGGCCGCGCCGCCTTCTTCGGCAAGGTTTCCAACGATGCGCTGGGCGAAATCTACGCGCACGACATCCATGCACAGGGCGTCGCCTTCGACACCACGCCGCTCAAGGGCGAGCCGCCGACGGCGCGGTCGATGATCTTCGTCACCCCTGACGGCGAGCGTTCGATGAACACCTATCTCGGCGCCTGCGTCGAGCTTGGGCCGGAGGATGTCGAGGCCGATAAGGCGTCTGGCGCCAAGGTCACCTATTTCGAAGGCTATCTGTGGGACCCGCCGCGCGCCAAGGAAGCGATCCGCCAGACGGCGAAGCTGGCGCACGCAGCAGGCCGCGAAGTGTCGATGACGCTGTCGGATTCGTTCTGCGTCGACCGCTACCGCGACGAATTCCTCGAGCTGATGCGTTCGGGCACGGTCGACATCGTCTTTGCCAACAGCCACGAGATCAAATCGCTCTACCAGACATCCTCGTTCGACGAGGCGCTGGCGCAGATCCGCAAGGATTGCCGGATCGCCGCCGTGACCCGCTCGGAAAAAGGCTCCGTGATCGTGCGCGGCGACGAGACGGTGGTGATCAAGGCGACCGCCATCAAGGAACTGGTCGACACGACGGGCGCCGGCGATCTCTATGCCGCCGGCTTCCTGCATGGCTACACGCAAGGCCGCGACCTGCAAACCTGCGGCGACCTTGGCTCACTGGCGGCCGGATTGGTGATCCAGCAGATCGGCCCCAGGCCCCGGCAGAATCTGCGCCGCGAGGCTGAGCAGGCGGGATTGCTGTAGGGGTCCCGACGCTTTTAACCTCTCCCCTTGTGGGAGAGGTCGGATTGCCCCGATTTGTCCTTTACAAATCGGATGGCAATCCGGGTGAGGGGTAGCTTGGCGCCAAGCTGGAACACCCCTCAACCGTCTTGGCGCTACGCGCCAATCCACCTTCTCCCACAAGGGGAGAAGGAAATGCCGTCGCGCAGTTGTCATACATCGCACCTACACGCAATCTGGGCGTCCCGCGACTGACATTTCGGTGCGCCCTCAGTCAGTTGGGGTGTCAAGAAATGCTGGACAGCATGCTGTCGGGCGGCCGGACCGGTTGCCGCCGCGATTTCCGTTTTCCGCACTAGAAGTTCAACAATCGGCCGCAGCTGAGGGGGAGCGCGCGGCCAGAAGACAGATGCATGAACAGATTTCAAATCCAGGGCCTCAAGCAGGACGACTTCGCGGAGATGGTCGCGGAAGACGTCGAACGTGCACTTGCCCACTATGACGAGGCCATCAACAAGCCCACCATGGTCTCGGTCGGCAAGATCGCCGGCAGCATAGCGTCCGCCGTCACCTTGCTGTCACCGAAGCACCGGCGCGCCATCGACGCCATCCATGCCGACCTGCCCGGCCTGGCCTCGAAATTCGTGCGCGCGCTGGCGGCGGAAGCCGCGCGCCGCAGCGAAGCCGGTATTGCCGGCGTGACAAATCCGCCGACGACCCCGTTGGCCGATGTCGAGCCTCCTTCGCTGCCAAAGTCCGACGATCTCGAATCGATGCTGATCGAGGACTGGGCCGGCCGCGTCGCCGGCTCGACCTATCTGGAAGAGCATCTGCGCATCGCCCGCTCGACCCTGCACCGCTGGCAGCGGCGGGGTGAGGTCATCGCCTTGCGCAAGGGCGGCCGCAAACATGTCTTCCCGCTGGCGCAGTTCGTCGACGGCCGGCCGGTTGCAGGCATTCGCGACGTGCTATCCCTGATCACCAATCCGAGGCTCGCATGGCTGTGGCTGACGCGGCCCTCGGCGCAGCTCGACGGCCGCGTCCCGATCGACTTGCTGCGGCAGGATCAGGTGGACGAGATCGTCGAGGCCGCGCGCGTATTCGCGCCGGGCTGAAGGCAGCGCGGACTCACCGCTGAGGCCAGCCCCTCAAGTCCCCGCCGTGTACGCCGCGATCGCCGCCATGTTGACGATATCGCTGTCCTTGGCATTCAGCGACACGATCTGAACCGGCTTGTTCAGGCCGACCAGCAGCGGCCCGATCACCGTCGAGCCGCCGAGTTCCTGCAGCATCTTGGTCGAAATCGAGGCCGAGTGGAACGCCGGCATGATCAGCACATTGGCCGGGCCGGTCAGGCGGATGAACGGGTATTGCGCCATGGCGCGGGCGTTGAGGGCGACGTCGGCGGCCATTTCGCCGTCATATTCGAAATCGACGCGGCGCTTGTCGAGGATGCGCACGGCTTCCTGGACGCGCTCGGAGCGTTCGCCCTGCGGATGGCCAAAGGTAGAATAGGCGAGCATGGCGAGCCTCGGCTCATAACCCATGCGGCGGGCAAAGCCTGCCGCCTCCTCGGCGATGTCGGCGATCTGCTCGGCGTTCGGCATATCGTGCACGGCGGTGTCGGCGACCAGCACGGTCTTGCCCCGCGCCAGCACGATCGAGACGCCGATGACGCGGTGGCCGGGCTTGGCGTCGATGACGCGGCGGATGTCGTCGAGCGCGGTCGAATAGTTGCGGGTGACGCCGGTGACGATGCCGTCGGCGTCACCCAGCGCCACCATGCAGGCGGCAAAGTGGTTGCGATCGTTGTTGATCAGCCGCTGGCAGTCGCGAAACAGGAAGCCTTTGCGCTGCATGCGCTCGTAGAGGTAGTCGGTGTAGATGCCGTTGCGGCGCGACAGCCTTGCATTAATGATCTCGATGCCTTGCTTGTTCAAGTCGATGCCGGCGTGCTTGGCGTTTTCCTTGATGACGTCGTCGCGGCCGAGCAGGATGGCGGTGCCGAGCTTCTGGTTCACATAGGAGACGGCGGCGCGCATGACCTGTTCCTCCTCGCCCTCGGCGAAGACGATGCGCTTGGGCTGGCGGCGCACGCGGTCGTAGATGCGCTGCAGGGTCGAGGCGATCGGGTCGCGGCGGGCCGACAGTTCCTGCGCGTAACGATCGAGATCGAGGATCGGCTTGCGGGCGACGCCTGAGTCCATCGCCGCCTTGGCGACCGCGATCGGGATGGCCGAGATCAGGCGCGGGTCGAACGGGACCGGGATGATGTAGTTGGGGCCGAATTTCGGACGATTGCCCTGATAGGCGGCGGCGACGTCGTCGGGCACGTCCTGGCGCGCCAGTGCCGCCAGCGCCTGGGCGGCGGCGATCTTCATGTCGTCATTGATGGTGGTTGCCCTGACATCCAGTGCGCCGCGGAAGATATAGGGGAAGCCGAGCACGTTGTTGACCTGATTGGGATAATCGGAACGCCCTGTGGCCATGATGGCGTCTGTGCGGATTTCGGCGACCTCCTCCGGCGTGATTTCCGGGTCGGGATTGGCCATGGCGAAGATGATCGGGTTCTTGGCCATCGACTGCACCATGGCGGTGGTCAGCGCGCCCTTGGCGGAGAGGCCGAGGAAGACGTCGGCGCCGTCGAGCGCCTCGGCGAGGCTGCGCGCCTCGGTCTTCACCGCATGCGCCGACTTCCACTGGTTCATGCCTTCGGTGCGGCCCTGGAAAACCACGCCCTTGGTGTCGCATAGGATGATGTTTTCCGGCGAAAAGCCCATCGCCTTCATCAGCTCGATGCAGGCGATGCCGGCGGCGCCGGCGCCGTTGCAGACCATTTTCGTGGTCTTCATGTCACGGCCGGTGATCTCCAGCGCGTTGATCAGGCCGGCGGCGGAGATGATCGCGGTGCCGTGCTGGTCGTCATGGAAGACCGGGATGTCCATCAATTCGCGCAGCCGCTGCTCGATGATGAAGCATTCCGGCGCCTTGATGTCCTCGAGATTGATGCCGCCGAAGGAGGGCCCGAGGAAACGCACGCAGTTGATGAACTCGTCGGCGTCCTCGGTGTCGACCTCGAGGTCGATGGAATCGACATCGGCGAAGCGCTTGAACAGCACCGCCTTGCCCTCCATCACCGGCTTGGAGGCCAGCGCGCCGAGATTGCCGAGACCGAGAATGGCTGTGCCGTTGGAGATGACTGCGACCATATTGCCGCGCGTCGTGTAGTCGAAGGCGCGCGAGGGGTCTTCGGCGATGGCCAGGACCGGAACCGCGACACCAGGCGAATAGGCGAGGCTGAGGTCGCGCTGCGTTGCCATGGGCTTGGTGGCGACGACCTCCAGCTTGCCCGGCCGACCCATGGCGTGGAATTCGAGCGCTTCCTGCGCACTGACGGACGGACCGCTGTTCTCGGTTTTCCTGGCCATGATGTACTTGATTTCCTCACCGGTGCAGCACCTCGTTGAAGCGGGTGCTTTGTGTCGGACCGAATTAAGACCACGCGCCGCCGCGTGTAAACCGCCAGCGTGCGGAATCGCGGTTGGTACGCGCGATTGCGGGCATCCTGCCGTCCCGGTCGTCCCCTGTTTTTCGAAGCCCCGGCATTAAACCGCGCGATCACATCTGCTAGCGTGCGGCGCATGAACATGCACAGCCCGAACGAGCCAGACGCCCCCGAGGCGATGACGCCGGTGCCGACCGCCCACGCCGGCGCCACGCCGATGATCGAGCAATTCATCGAGATCAAGGCGGCAAACCCGGATTCGCTGCTGTTCTACCGCATGGGCGATTTCTACGAGCTGTTCTTCGACGATGCCGAGAAGGCGAGCCGGGCGCTGGGCATCGTCTTGACCAAGCGCGGCAAGTATCAAGGGCTCGACATTCCGATGTGCGGCGTGCCGGTGCATGCTGCTGACGACTATCTGCAGAAGCTGATCGGCCAGGGTTTCCGCGTTGCCGTCTGCGAACAGATCGAGGATCCGGCCGAGGCGAAGAAACGCGGCGGCAAATCGGTGGTGCGCCGCGATGTGGTGCGGCTGGTGACACCAGGCACCATCACCGAGGACAAATTGCTGGCGCCGTCGGAATCGAGCTTCCTGATGGCGCTGGGGCGGGTGAAAGGCGGAGCGGACCACTCCTTTGCGCTGGCCTGGATCGACATCTCGACCGGCGCCTTCCGCGTCACCGACACCACCGCCGACCGGCTTTTGGCTGACATCTTCCGTGTTGATCCGCGTGAGTTGATCGTTGCCGAGCCAGTGTTCCACGATCCGGAGCTGAAGCCGGTGTTCGACGTGCTCGGCCGCGTCGCCAGCCCGCAACCACCGTCACTGTTCGATTCGGCGTCGGCGACAGGGCGCATCGCCCGCTTCTTCGATGTGGCGACGCCGGACAGTTTTGGCGCCTTTTCGCGCGCCGAACTGTCGGCGATCTCGGGCGCCATTGCCTATGTCGAGAAGACGCAGAAAGCGGAGCGCCCGCCGCTGTCGCGGCCCGAACGCGAGGAGCAGGGTTCGACCCTGTTCATCGATCCGGCGACACGCGGCAATCTGGAACTGCTGCGCACGCTGTCGGGCAGCCGCGAAGGCTCGCTGTTCAAGGCGATCGACCGCACGGTGACCGGCGGCGGCGCAAGGCTGCTCGCCGACCGGCTGATGGCGCCGCTGACCGACCCGGCGGCGATCGGCGCCAGGCTGGACTCGGTGTCGTTCTTCCGTTCCGAAACGCGACTTTGCCAGGCGGTGCGGTCGAGCCTGAAGAGCGTTGCCGACATGCCCCGCGCGCTGTCCAGGCTGGCGCTCAACCGGGGTGGGCCGCGCGACCTCGGCGCGCTGCGCGCCGGCTTCGAGGCGGCAGGCGCGATCGCCGAAATCTTTGCCGCGACCGCCCTGCCCCCGGAACTTGCGGCGGCATTGGCCGCCATCCATGCACTGCCCCAAGCGCTTTCGCAGCATCTGATGCAGGCACTTGGCGACGAACTGCCGCTGCTCAAGCGCGACGGCGGCTTCGTTCGTGGCGGCTACCATGCCGATCTCGACGAGATGCGGGCGCTGCGCGACGAATCGCGAAAGGTGATCGCCGGGCTGGAACGCTCGCTGATCGACGAGACCGGCATCCGCTCGCTGAAAATCCGGCACAACAATGTGCTCGGCTACTATATCGAGGTGACCGCCAACCACCATGCGGTGATGACCGGCAGCGATGACGCCAAGGCGCGCTTCATCCACCGCCAGACCATGGCCAACGCCATGCGCTTTACCACGACCGAGCTTGCCGAGCTCGAGACCAAGATCGCCAATGCCGCCGACCGGGCGCTCAACATCGAACTGGCCGCCTTCGAGGCGCTGACGACGGAAGCGGTCGGCGAAGCGGAGAAGATCCGTGCCGGCGCCGATGCGCTGGCCGTGCTCGATGTCTCCGCGGCGCTCGCGCTTCTGTCGGAAAGCGAAGCCTGGTGCCGGCCGGTGGTGGATTCGAGCCTTGCCTTCGAGATTACGGGCGGGCGGCATCCAGTGGTCGAACAGGCCTTGCGCCGCTCCGGCGAAGGCCCGTTCGTCGCCAATGATTGCGACCTGTCGCCGGAGGGAGCTGCCCGGAACGGCGCGATCTGGCTTTTGACCGGCCCGAACATGGGCGGTAAATCGACATTCCTGCGGCAAAACGCGCTGATCGCCATCCTGGCCCAGACCGGCTCGTTCGTGCCGGCGACATCGGCCCATATCGGCGTCGTCGACCGGCTGTTCTCGCGTGTCGGCGCCTCGGACGATCTGGCGCGCGGCCGCTCGACCTTCATGGTCGAGATGGTCGAGACGGCAGCGATCCTCAACCAGGCCGGCGAGCGCGCAC
>NZ_RZPW01000305.1:0-6779 GCF_003998455.1 Mesorhizobium sp. M7A.F.Ca.CA.001.08.2.1
GTCCAGGCCTGGATCGACCGCGAACCGCTGATCGACTGGATCAGGCCCGAAGGCGGTGTCGTCGGCTTCCCGCGCCTCGATGTCGAACCCGGCTTCGACCTCGACCGGTTCTATGCGAACCTGCTGGAGAACCATGGAACCTATGTCGGACCCGGCCACTGGTTCGAGATGGAAAAACGCTTCTTCCGCGTCGGCTTTGGCTGGCCGACGGAAGCCGAATTGCGCGGCGGCCTCGACGCCATCTCCGTCGCGCTGCGGCAGTAACTTCCGCGTGCCGGCGATGGAGCAGGCTGAAAATTCCTTGATCCAGCACTGATTTTGACGCATATCCGCGGCGAACTGAGCTAAAAGTTCCGCCAGCCGGACCAGCGCCCATCGTGGAAGTGCCCCGCCAGCTGACGCCACTGCAATGGGGCCTCTTAAATCATGACCGCCGAACAGATATCACCGGACCAGCGCTATGCCGCGTTCCGCCACCGCTCCTTCCTGAGTTATTGGGCGGCGCGTTTCCTCACCACATTCGCCACCATGATCGTGTCCGTCGCGGTCGGCTGGCAGATGTACGATTTGACCCGCGACCCGCTCGATCTCGGCCTGGTCGGCATCGTCCAGTTCCTGCCGTCGCTGCTTCTGGTGCTGGTCACCGGTGTCGTCGCCGACCGCTTCGGCCGCCGCCTGATCATGGCGCTGGCGGTCGTGGTGGAGGCGATGTGCGCGCTGGCGCTGCTGTTCCTGGCGCTGCGCGGCATCAGCGGGCCGCTGCCGATCTTCTGCGTGCTTGCCATGTTCGGCGTCGCCCGCGCCTTCTTCGGTCCGGCCTCCGCGTCATTGTTCGCCAATCTGGTGCCGCCTCAGGATTTCGCCAACGCCATCGCCTGGAATTCATCGGCCTGGCAGACGGCGACCATCGTCGGACCCGTCGCCGGCGGCCTGCTCTACGGCGTGTCGCCGGAAGCGGCCTACGGAACCGCCGCTGTCCTGATGCTTGTGTCCGGGCTGCTGATCTTCACCATCCCGAAGCCGTCGCAGCGCACCGAGTCGGACAAGCCGACGATGCAGCACCTGCTCGGCGGGTTCAGCTATATCTGGAGCGAGAAGATCGTGCTCGGCGCCATCTCGCTCGATCTGTTCGCCGTGCTTCTGTCCGGCGCCTCGGCGCTGCTACCGGTCTATGCGCGCGACATCCTCCAGCTCGGCCCGTGGGGCCTCGGCCTGCTGCGCTCGGCGCCCAGCATCGGCGCCATTTGCGTCGCCATCTGGCTGGCCGGGCATCCACTTCGCAACCACGCGGGCATGATCATGCTGGCCGCCGCAGCCTCGTTCGGCGCCTTCACCGTGGTTTTCGGCCTGTCGACCATCACCTGGCTGTCGATCGTGGCATTGGTCTTCCTTGGCGCCACCGATATGTTCAGCGTCTACATCAGGGAGACGCTGATCCAGCTGTGGACGCCCGACGAGGTGCGCGGCCGCGTCAACGCCGTCAACCAGGTCTTTGTCGGCGCCTCCAACGAGGTCGGCGAATTCCGGGCCGGCACGATGGCCGCGCTGATCGGCACGGTGCCGGCCGTGGTGATCGGCGGCATCGGCGCCATCGCCGTCGCGGGCCTGTGGATGGTGCTGTTCCCCCAATTGCGCAAGGTGCGCCACCTCAACGGGCGCAACTGATCTTCCCACGGTTGACAGCCGACATGCCTAGCCCATGCCACAGGAGCTCTCATGATCACTTGCTACCTGAAATACGTCATCGACCCCTACAAGCTTGCCGAGTTCGAAGATTATGGTCGTCGCTGGATAGCTCTGGTCAACCGCCTCGGCGGAAACCATCACGGCTATTTCCTTCCGAGCGAGGGGGCGAGCAACATCGCCTATGCCATGTTCAGCTTCCCGAGCCTTGCCGACTACGAGGACTATCGCAAACGGATGGCTGCCGACCCGGAATGCCAGGAAGTGTTCGAAATGGAAAAACGCAATCGCAGCATTCTCAGCTACGAGCGCAGCTTCCTGCGGCCGGTGCTCGAACCTTAATGCATGTCGCCCAAAAGTGGCCCCGGTTTTGGGAGAACGACATGCATGAAGACAAAGACCTAAAGCGGGTCGCCTGAAATCCGTTCAGACGACGGTTTAGCTATCTGCTCGACTTGCCGAAGATCATCCGCAAAAACTCGTCCAGCCAGCGCTTGAGATGCATGTCCCAGATCAGCCGGCCGCCGAGATGATCGCGGCCGGGCTGGGCACCGGGCAATTCGAAGCGATGCGCGCCGCGCACCACCCAGCGCTGCATCATCACCCTGGTCAGTTCGCCATGGAACTGGATGCCCCAGGCATTGTCGCCGTAGCGGAAGGCCTGGTTGGGATAGGTCTCGGCCGTCGCCAGCAGCGTCGCGTCCCTGGGCAGCGAAAAACCCTCGCGGTGGAACTGGTAGACCATCTCCGGCCAGTGCATCAGTTGCTTGCCGGCTTCGGTCGCCTTCAGGGGATACCAGCCAACCTCGACCAGCCCTTCACCATGACCCTCGACCTTGCCGCCGAGACAGTTGACCAGCATCTGCGCGCCGAGACAGATGCCGAGACATGGCCGGTTCTCCCTCAGCGGTATTTCCAGCCAGTTGGTCTCGCGGCGGACGAACTCGTCGTCGTCATTGGCGCTCATCGGGCCGCCGAACACCACCGTGCCGGCGTGGTCGTCCAGTGTTTCGGGCAAGGCGTCGCCAAGCGGCGGCCGGCGGATGTCGAGATCGAAACCTTCTTCCAGCAACATATGGCCGACACGTCCCGGGCTCGAACTCTCCTGATGCAGCACGATCAGGATCTTTGGCTTCGAACTCGTCTGGCGTGGCATGGGAAGGCGAAGATCCTATTCGTCGCTCGATGTTCCGGTGGCGCCGGGCGCGTGCGCCGCCGCCTTGCGGCGCGCCTCGACGCGATCGTGGCGTTCGACGCCGATCAGCTCGGCGACGCGCCAGACGGTGTTGTCCTCGAGCTCGTGCAACTCGCCGTCGGCATAGACGATTTCCCACATCAGGCCGATGAAGGCCTTGCGCGCATCGGCATCGAGATGGCGCTTCAGGACGCTGGTGAAGGCGTAGAGATCGATCGCCTCATTGTCGGCCCGCTCGCCGGCAGCGGCCAACGCTTCGAGTTCCGCGCCACTGATCGAATAGCTCTCGGCCAGCACCGCCTTGAACCGCTCCCACTCGACATCCTGGCGCACGCCATCGGCGTTCATCACATGGTAGAGCAGCGCCGAGGCGGCGACACGCGGATCGTCCGTGCTGGCATGCGTGCCGGCACCGGCCGGCAAATCCCTGAGAAACGACAGAACGCGTTCAAACATAGATCCATACCCCAACGGCCTGACGGCCTGCCCAACTCAAAACAACCGAAACCGGCGCGGCGATTTCTCCGCTTCCTCGTCCGGATCGACGCCGGGATCGTCCGGCAGCCGCGCAAGCTCCTCGGCCGGCTCGACGCCTTCGGCATCGCTCGGCACCGCGGCGAAGGCCGCTGCCGTGATCGGCCTGACATGATCTTCTTCGCGACTTTCAGCTTGCTTGCCCGCCGACGTCTCGCCACCGGCGTCGTCGATCACTTCGATCGGCCTTTTTTCGCTCGTCGGCTTTGCCAATGCTTCAATAACCGGTGCCGCACCCGCTGGCGCGTCATCATGGCTGTCGATCAACTGGCCAAGACGCTCCATCGGCGCGCGCCACTCGAAGGCGTCGAGCCGGCCGGTGATCGGCGATATCGGAGCCCAGCGTTCCGATACCACGCCGTCTGCGACCCAGGCCGGATCGCGCGGCGCCCGCACCGCCCTGGACAGCAGCTGCCGCACTTTGCCCTGATCGCCGGTCTCGGCCTCCTCGATGTCGGCGAGCAGCAGATAGGCGCCCTCGCGACGGTCCATCCGGATCGCCGCCTCGGCCTCGCGGCGGGCGGTCGCGAAATCCTGCGCGTCGAGCGCGGCGCGCGCCACCGTCATCGACGATTCGGCGTGGTTCTTCTTCATCTCCTGCAGCTTCTTCGCCCGGTTGAGGCGGTCGAGCACCGCGTCGCCCGGCCTTGCATGGGTATAGAGCTCGGCGATCTCCGGATGCGGCTCGGCCTTCCACGCCGCCTCGAGTATCTTCGAGCCCTTGCGCACATCGTTCTGCTTGAACAGTGCGGCCGCGGCGGCCACGGCGGCAGGCGCGAAATCGGGCCTGAGCTTGTTCGCCTCGATCGCGGCCGTTCTGGCGGCGGCGGGATCGCTGTCGGCAAGCGCCTGCGCCTTGGCGGTCAGCAGCACGGCGCGGCGGCGGTTGGCGGCATCGCGTTCGATCTGCCGTGTCGCTTTCTGCGCGTCGACCAGTTTCAGGGCGCCGTCCCAGTCGCCGCGCGCGGTCAGCTCTTCCAGCGTCGATTCCGCCGCCCAGGCCAGTTGCGGCGCCACAGCGGCGGCGCGGCCGGCATAATGCCTGGCGGCGTTGCGGTCGCCGAGCCGTTCGGCTTCCAGATAAAGCCCGCGCAAACCCAGCAGCCGCATTTCGGGATCGTCGAGCATGCTCTCGAATTTCTGCCGCGCGCCTTCATGATCGCCTTCGAGCAGCGACGCCTGCGCTTCGAGCAGGTGGATCAGCGGCTCCTGGTCGGAACGGATCAGCTTGGCGGCTTCCTTGGTCTTCTTGCGGGCCAGCGCGCCATCACCGGCGCCGGCGGCAATCATGCCGGTCGACAGCGCCTGATAGCCACGATCGCGGCGGCGGACACGGAAATAGCGCGAGATGGTGTAGGGGCTGTTCCACAGCGCCTTGAGCAGCCACCACAGGATCATCACCGCAGCGACCACGGCAACGACAGCCACCGCCGCCACCATCAGGCTGACCTGGTATTGATAGCCGTTGAAAGTGACGACCATGTCGCCCGGCCGGTCGGCCAGCCAGGCAAAGCCCAGCCCGAGCGCGAAAACGACGATGAGGAAGGCGAGCAGGCGGATCATTGTGTTGCCCTCATGCCTTCATCGCGCCCGAGATCAGCGCATCGACCTGGGTTTCGACCTCGATGCGCGCCTTCAGCTTGCCGGCAAAGTCGGCGCCCGCGGCCTTGGCGGCCTCGGGCAGCGTTTCATACTCGCTGAGTGCCTTGGCGTAGTCGCCCTGGTTGACCGCCGCCTCCATGCGCGCGACGGTTTCCGGTGCGCCGGCGCCTTCGACGGCGCCGATCGGCCTGACCTTGACCAGCGATTGCGCGCTCGACAGAAGGCTCTGAACGAAGCCGGCATTCTCATCGACAGGCGTCGCCGCCGTGACCATAGCATTGGCGGCGGCATCAGCCTGCGATGCGATCTCGGCGCGGGTTGGAATGCCCTTTTCGGCATAGGGGCGCAGTGCCGCAAGCTGCGGCGCATCAGGCGAAATCGCGGCGAGGGTTTCGAGTTCGGCCGAAAACGGCCCGCCACGCTCAAGCGCCGCCTTCAAGGCCGACGCCGCGATGGCAAGCGCGATCTTCGGCTGTCCCGCCGCCGCCTCGACCTTGCCGGACAGCTGCGACACAGACTGCTCCAGCGCTTTCAGCCGGCCATCCTGCGCGGTCGCCGCCTCGCCGGCCGACTTCACCTGCGCGTCGAGGCCTGCCAGTTTTTCGGTGAGCGGACCAAGATCGACCGGCGCCGCGCTGCCCGCCTTGCCGAGGGCGGCGACCGCCGTCTCGATCTGCGCGACCTTGTCGCCCAGTGCGGTGACGCCGGCCGCGTCGCCTGCTCCACCTTTCTCGACAGCCGATTTCAGCGCCGCGACATCGGCCTTGACCTGCTCCAGGCCCGAGGACAGCCCGACCATCTTCGCCGCTGCATCGCCATTGCCGCCGGCGTCCTTCAAGCCGGCGATTTCGGTCTTCAGCGAGGCGATGTCGCCATTGACGCCATCGAGCGAGACGCCGGCACCGGAACCCGGCGCGCCGAGCAGGCCGGCAAATTGCAGCCCGCCGGCGCCGACCAGCGCGATGACGCCGCCGATGATGCCGGCGGCGATGCCGTTGAGGCCGCCACGCTTTTCAGGGGCTGGCGCCGTTCTCTCGTCCCGTGTCTCGGCTTTCGCCTTGTTGCCGTCGGTCTGCGCTGCCGACGCGTCGTCGAAACCGTAGTCGAAGGTTTTGGCGCGGTTGGGCGGCGCATCCGAACCGGGATAAGGCAGCTCTGGCTCGGCGGCTTTGGCTCCGCCATCCGCCGGCGCTTGCCCTTCCGCACCTGCGGCGCCATCGGCATGCTCCCACGGCTCGAGATCGGTCTGGTCGGCATGAACCGGCTCTTCGGGAACCTCGGGCTGCGAAGCGTTCGCTGCTTCCTCGGCCTTCGCCTCGTCTGTCTGCGCCTCCTGCGTGGCGGCGTCCTCGTCGGCGATGCGTGAGACGGCGCCCGGCTCGAGATCGATGGTCACCGGCTCGCGGCGGCTTTTCGAGTGTCGCATCTTCGGCGTCTTGACCATGCCTGGGCTCCGCACATTCGCTTCGTCTCAACGCCTGGCGGCGCATGATGGTTCAGAAAGGGTCTAGCACATCACCAAGCGGTGAAAAGGGGCGGTGTGATGACGCGGCTCAGCGCGGCGCCTGCAAAAGCGCCAGCAATGCCTCCTCGTCAGGTTGCGCGGCAATGCGGATCCTTTCGCCGGTGGCATCGTCGAAGGCTGCGGCGATCCGCGTGGAAAGCGCAAAAACCCATGTTTTTTCGAAGAGACCGCGCAGAGCGGGCCGTCTTGCCAACATCTGCATCGCCGCCGCCGCCTTGGCTGAATAGAGCAATACCGCGT
>NZ_RZPW01000306.1:0-6772 GCF_003998455.1 Mesorhizobium sp. M7A.F.Ca.CA.001.08.2.1
GCCTAAATCGCGTCCCGACGCGCTTTAGTTTTTTGTTTTGATGCATGTCGTTGCCCCAAAACCGGATCCACTTTTGGGCGACATACATCAGCGAATACGGGTCTCGGTCGCCGGATCGAAGAACACCGCCTTTGTCAGGTTGAAGGCGAGCGGCGTGTTGGTGCCCGGCTGAATGTTGGCGTCGGCGCGCAGCCGCGCCACCACGCCCTTGCCGCCGAGATTGGTGACGGCGAAGGTGTCCGAACCTGCCGGCTCGACGACCTCGATGTGACAGTCCGCGGTTGCGATGTGCGAGGCGTTGCGCTCGGCACCTTCCGGATCGGTCAGGGCTTCGGGACGGACACCGAAGATGATCGGCTTGCCCTGGAATGCCGACAGGCCCGCCGGCGCATTGGCCATCGGCAGGTTGATCGGCTCGCGCGCCTCGCGCTGCAGCACGACGGACAACGCATTGCCTGACGTACCGATCGTCGCCGGGATCAGGTTCATCGCCGGCGAGCCCATGAAGTCGGCGACGAAGAGATTGCTCGGGTTGTTGTAGATTTCGGCCGGCGTGCCGAACTGCTGCACCTCGCCGTCGCGCATCACGGCGATCTTGGTCGCCAGCGTCATCGCCTCGATCTGGTCGTGGGTGACGTAGACGATGGTGGTGCCGGTGGTGGCATGCAGGCGCTTGATCTCGATGCGCATGTCGACGCGCAGCTTGGCGTCGAGGTTGGACAAAGGCTCGTCGAAAAGGAACAGTTTGGGGTCGCGCACCAGCGCCCGGCCCATGGCGACGCGCTGGCGCTGGCCGCCCGAAAGCTGGCTCGGCTTGCGCTGCAAGAGGTGGCCGATCTGCAGCACCTTGGCCACCTTGTCGATCGCCTTCTGGCGCTCCGCCGCCGGCACGCCGCGCATCTCCATGCCGAAGGAGATGTTTCCGGCCACCGTCATGTTCGGGTAGAGCGCATAGCTCTGGAACACCATGGCGATGTCGCGCTTGGAGGGGTGCAGATCGTTGATGGCGCGGCCGTCGACCCGGATTTCGCCCGAGGTGATCGTCTCCAGGCCGGCGATGGTGTTGAGCAAAGTGGACTTGCCGCAGCCGGAAGGGCCGACCAGCACCAGGAAACCGCCTTTCTCGAGCTCGACATCGATCCCTTTCAGGATCTCGACCTGGCCGAAGCGCTTTCTCAGACCATCAATTTCCAGAAAAGCCATCAGATCATCCTTTGACGGCGCCAGCCATGAGACCGCGCACGAAGTAGCGGCCGGCGAGCACATAGACGAGAAGGGTGGGCAGTGCCGCGATCATCGCGGCGGCCATGTTGACGTTGTATTCGACGACGCCGGTCGAGGTGTTGACGACGTTGTTGAGCGCCACCGTCATCGGCATCGCGTCGCCGGTGCCGGCGTAAGCCGAGGCGAAGAGGAAGTCGTTCCAGATGTTGGTGAACTGGTAGATGACGGTGACGACGAAGATCGGCATTGAGTTCGGCAGCATGATGCGGCGGAAGATCTGGAAGAAGGAGGCGCCGTCGACCTGTGCCGCCTTGACCAGTTCGGTCGGAAACGCCTCATAGTAGTTGCGGAAGAACAGCGTGGTGAAGCCGATGCCGTAGACGACGTGGACGAAGACCAGGTTGACCGTCGGGTTGCCGAGACCGAAGCTCGTTCCGACCGAGTTCTGCAGTGTGACGCCGAAGCGGCCGAGGCTGCCGAGGATGGTCGCCATCGGCAGCAGCACCGACTGGAACGGAATGAAGCAGGCAAACAGCATCAGCCCGAACACCAGCGTCGCGCCGCGAAAACGCCATTTGGTCAGAACGTAGCCGTTCAGCGCGCCCAGCATGGTCGAAATCAGAACGGCCGGAACCACCATCTTGATGGAGTTCCAGAAATAGCCCTTGATGCCGGCGCAGGTGAGGCCGACGCAGGTCTCGCCCCACGCCTTCAGCCACGGGTCGAAGGTCGGCGCCTTGGGCAGCGCCAGCATGTTGCCGTTCTGGATCTCGTCCATGGTCTTGAACGAAGTCACCAGCATGACGAACAGCGGCATCAGGTAAAACAGCGCAAACAGCGCCAGCAGCCCGTAGATGACGATGCGGTTGATGACCTTGACGTTGACGCCGCCGGAGGCCTGGCGGGCGGGAGTGGTGACGGCGCTCATCGCGGCTTCTCCCGCAGTTCCGAATAGAGATAGGGCACGATGATGGCGACGATGGTCATCAGCATGATCACCGCACTGGCCGAGCCGACGGCCATTTCGTTGCGCTTGAACGTGTACTCATACATGAAGTTGGACGGCAGCCACGCCGAGCCGCCGGGCCCGCCGCTGGTCAGTGCGACCACGAGATCGTAGGACTTGATGGCGAGGTGCGCGAGCACGATGAATGCCGACAGGAAGATCGGCCGCAGCAGCGGGATGACGATGCGGCGATAGAGCTGGAAGGTGGTGGCGCCGTCGATCTGCGCCGCCTTCATGATCTCGCCGTCGATGCCGCGCAGGCCGGCCAGGAACATCGCCATGATGAAGCCGGAGGCCTGCCAGACGCCGGCAATGACCACCGTGTAGATGACGAAATCCTTGTTCTTGATCCAGTCGAAATGGAAGCTCGTCCAGCCCCACTGATGCAAGGTCTGCTCGAGACCTAGGCCGGGATCCAGGAACCATTTCCAGGCAACGCCGGTGACGATGAAGGACAGCGCCATCGGATAGAGATAGATCGGCCTCAACACGCCTTCGCCGCGGATCTTCTGGTCGAGCAGGATGGCCAGGAACAGGCCGAGCGCCAGGCAGATTGCGATGTAGAGGAAACCGAAAATACCCATATTGGTGATCGACGTGTACCAGCTCGATGGCGGGTCGGTGTCGAAGGTCCAGCCCCACAGCCGCTGATAGGCGCGCGAGCCGGTTAGGACATAGGATGGGAAGGTCTTGGAATTGGTGAAGGACAGATAAATCGTCCACAGGATGAAGCCATAGACGAAGACGATGGTGATGGCGAAGCTCGGCGCCAGCACGATCTTGGGCAATGCGTCCTGCAGGCGCGAGCGCACCGAGGCGCGTGGCCGCGCATGCTCCGGCGTCAGCTTGATCTGGCTTGTCGCTACCGTGCTCATGGGGCTCCTCCCGTCGACTCGCGGCCAACCAGCTTCGCGGATCTATGTTCGCGGATCTGGGCCTTCCCCGCCGGAGCGGGGAAGGCGTTTTTGGCGCGTGCTTACTTGGCGTCGTCGATCGCCTTGACCAGCTCGGTCACGGCTTCGTCCGAGGTCTTGATCTGACCATGGACGAATTTGGAGACGACATCCTTATAGGCATTGGCGACCGCCGGAGGCGCGCCATAGCCCTGGGCCAGCGAGCCGAACAGCGTGCCGCCTTCATTGGCTGCCTTCAGGTCGGCGATGCCCTTCTTGCCGCAAGCGTCGAAGTCGGTGTCCGGAACGTCGGTACGGGCCGGAACCGAACCCTTGACGACGTTGAAGGCCGACTGGAAGCTCTTCGACAGGGTGGCGGTGGCCAGTGCGACCTGGGCGGCCTTGCGGTCGTCGGGAACATTGAACATGCCGAACATGTCGGAGTTGTAGATCACCGAGCCGTCGGTGCCCGGGAAGCGATAGCACAGGAAGTCGGTGCCCGGGGTCTTGTTGGCGGCGTGGAACTCGCCCTTCGCCCAGTCGCCCATGACCTGCACCAGGGCATCGCCCTTGATGACCATGGCGGTGGCAAGGTTCCAGTCGCGGCCCGAGAAGTTGGGGTCGACATAGGTGACGAGCTTGGCCAGATTGTCGAACGACTTCTTCATCGTGTCGGACTTCAGGGACTCGTCATCGAGGTCGTTGAAGGCCTTCTTGTAGAACTCGGGTCCGCCGGTCGACAGCACGACGGAGTCGAACATGGTGGCTTCCTGCCAGTTCTGGCCGCCGAGAGCGAGCGGGATCACGCCTGCCGCCTTGGCCTTGTCGAGCAGGGCAACGAAGTCGTCGAAGGTCTTCGGCTCGGTGCCGCCGATCTTGTCCAGGACGGCCTTGTTGATCCACAGCCAGTTGACCGAGTGAACGTTGACCGGCGCCGCGACCCACTTGCCGTCATAGACCGAAAACTTCTGCAGGGCTGCCGGAACGGACTTGTCCCAGCCTTCCTTCTTCGCCGTTTCGGTCAGGTCGCCCATGACGCCGGCGGCTGCATAGTCGAGCACGGTGTAGCCGAGCATCTGCGAGGCGGTCGGATAATTGCCGGCCGCGACCATCGCCTTCAGCGCGGTCATGGCGGCATCGCCGCCGCCGCCGGCCACCGGCACGTCCTTCCAGGCATAGCCTTCCTTGGCCAGATCACCCTTGAGGACGTTGAGAGCAGCCGCTTCGCCGCCCGAGGTCCACCAATGCAGCATCTGGACTTCCTTGACGTCCTCGGCGTGGGCCGCGAAAGCCAGGCCCGACGCGAGAGCCGTTCCGATAAGCAGTTTGCGCAACATGTACTTCCTCCCTTGTTGCATTACACGACCGGCGGATGCCGCCGGGTTCTTCTCAACTCAGCCGACCCACCACCCGGTGCGCTGGCCGCGATGAAACTGGATTGTCTTTTCCTCGGTATAGTCCTCGACGGCGCGTTTGCCGAGTTCGCGTCCGAGACCGGACTGCTTATAGCCTCCGAAAGGCAGCTCGGGATAACCTTCCATGAATGTGTTCACCCAAACGGTTCCCGAACGCACGCCGCGCGCGACCGACATGCAAGTGTCGATGCTGGCGCTCCACACGCCCGCCGACAAACCATAGGGCGTGTTGTTGGCGATGTGCAACGCCTTTTCAATCGATTCAAAAGTCAGCACCGAGAGCACCGGGCCGAACACTTCCTCGCGCGCTATGGCCATGTCCTCGGTGACGCCGCGGATGATGGTGGGATCGAGGTATTGACCGATATTGGAGGCCAATTGCTTGCCTCCGCTGTAGATGCTGCTGCCCTCGGTCGCGGCTGCCGCAACGTAACCGGCAACCTTGGCCAAATGGTCGGACGAGATCATCGCGCCGACCTTGGTTTGGTCATCGAGCGGATCGCCGACCGTGACCCTGGCGGCAAGCGCCTTGACGGCGCTGAGAAAATCGTCGGCGATCGCCTCGTGCACGATCAGCCGGCTGCCGGCATTGCAGCACTCGCCGGCATTGAAGAAGCCGCCGAACACCGCCGCATCGGCGGCCGCTTCGAGGTCGGCGTCCTGGAAGACGATCTGGCCGTTCTTGCCGCCGAGCTCCATCGAGACTTTCTTCAGCGACTGCGCGGCGGATGCCATCGTCATTTTGCCGACGCGGGTGGAGCCGGTGAACGAGACCATTTCGACCAGCGGGTGGCTGACCATCGGCGCACCGACATCGGCGCCAAGTCCGGCCAGGATATTGACGACGCCGGCGGGCAGGCCGGCCTGCATCAGGATGTCGCCGAGCACGAAGGTCGAGGCCGAGGTCATTTCGCTCGGCTTGACCACCGCCGTGCAGCCGGCGGCGAGCGCGAAGGGCAGTTTCTGGCTGACGATCAGGAACGGGAAATTCCACGGGGTGATGATCGAGACGACGCCGATCGGTTCGCGCAGGACGACACCCAGCATGGCGTCGCCGAGATTGGCGTAGGTTTCACCATGCAGGGTGCGGGCAAGCGAGGCGGCATAGCGCCAGATGTCGACGGCGCCGCCGATCTCGCCGCGTGCCTGGGCGATCGGTTTGCCCGATTCCAGTGCGTCGAGCCGGGCGATGTCTTCCAGTCGGCCCTCGATCAGATCAGCTGCCTTGAGCAGGATCGTGGCACGTTCGGCCGCCTTCATGCGCGGCCATGGACCCGTTTCGAAAGCCCTGTGGGCGGCAAGCACAGCGGCTTCCACTTCGGCCTCACCGGCCTGCGCATAGTGCGAGACGGTGAAGCCGTGGCCGGGGCTGTTTCGAGCAATCGTACGGCCGTCGCGGGCATCGACATGCTTACCGTCGATCAGCAGCTTGTAGCCTTTCGGGGCTTCGGCCGCCTCGGCCGGCATGGCGATCTTCAGGGGTGCGTTCATATGTTTGCTCTAGGATCTCGAAAAGGCCGGCTTCTGCTTGGCCTTGAAGGCATCGACGCCGGCCTTCAGATCGCCGGTCAGGGCGATGAAGCCGCTGGCCAGCGCTTCGGTGGCGGCGGCACTTTCCTCGCCTTCGGCGACCGCGATCATCAGCTTGGCGGCTTCCGTCGCCAGCGGGCCGCGCTCGGCGATCTTTTCCGCCCACGCCTTTGCTTCTTCGTGTGCGTTGCCAGTTGCGACCACCCGGTCGACGATGCCCAGGGCGAGTGCCTCGGGGGCGAGAAGGATCTCGCCGCCCAGCGCCATGCGGCGCACCGTCTGCGCGCCGAAGCGGCGCACGGCGCGCTGCGTACCGGACCAGCCGGGCACGACGCCAATCGAGGTTTCCGGGAAGCCTAATTTCATTTGTGTTTCCGCCACGCGGAAGTCGCAAGCCGCAGCCAGTTCCAGGCCGCCGCCCAGCGCATGGCCGGACAGGACGGCGATTGTCGGCTGCCGCAGCCGCGCCAAGCGGTCGAAGACGCGGTGGCCGTAGCGCACCCACTGCACCTGGAAATCGGCGGCACTCATCTGCGCCCAGGCTTCGACATCGCCACCGGCGCAAAAGCCCTTGCCTTCGCCGCGCAGCAGCACGACGCGGACGCCCTCGGCCATCTCGGCCGCGTCGAGCGCCGTCTCTAGCGCCCGCAGCATCGGAATGTCCAGTGCGTTGAATTTCTCCGGCCGGCGCAGCGTGATGGTAC
>NZ_RZPW01000307.1:0-6770 GCF_003998455.1 Mesorhizobium sp. M7A.F.Ca.CA.001.08.2.1
ACCTTGTGAAGGTGCGGTCGGCTGAATCCTGCCAGGAGAGGCCGCTCTCCAGCGTGAACGGCTTGAGATCGAGAAGGCCGCCATCCTTGTATTTCTGCAGGCGCACGCCCTTGCCGCGGCCCATCTCCGGAATCTCTGCGAGCGCGAACACCAGCATTTTGCGATTCTCGCCGACGATGGCGAGATGGTCGCCGGTGACCGGGATGCAGCGCTTGGCTTCGTCCGGCGCCTTGACGTTCATCACCTGCTTGCCCTTGCGGGTGTTGGCAACGACCTCCTCCTCCGGCACGATAAAACCGTTGGCGTCGTGCGAGGCCAGCAGCAGCTTGCGCTTCGGATCGTGAACGAAGGCGGTGACGATGTCCTGGTCATTGTCCATATCGACGATGATGCGGATCGGCTCGCCATGGCCGCGCCCGCCAGGCAGCCGGTCGGCGCCGATGGTGTAGAACTTGCCCCCGGTGGTGAAGACCAGCACCTTGTCAGTGGTCTGCGCATGGAAGGCGAGCTTGAGGCTGTCGCCCTCTTTGAAGGTCAGCGTCGAGAGATCGGCCAGATGCCCCTTCATCGCCCGCAGCCAGCCCTTTTCCGAGACGACGACGGTGACCGGCTCGCGCTCGATCATGGCATGGGCGATGTCGGTCAGATCATGCTCGGGCGCGTCGGCGAACTGGGTGCGGCGCTTGCCGAGCTCGGTCTCCGGACCGAACTTGTCGCGGATGTTGGTGACTTCCCACTTGATCGTCGCCCACTGCTTCTCGTTTGAAGCAAGCAGTGCCTCGATCTGCTTTTTCTCCGCGCTCAGGCCGTCGAATTCCTTGCGGATCTCGAATTCTTCAAGCTTGCGCAGAGCGCGCAGCCGCATGTTGAGGATGGCTTCGGCCTGGGTGTCGGTGAGCGACCAGCGGGCCATCATGACCTGCTTTGGCTCATCCTCCTCGCGGATGATCCTGATCACCTCGTCGATGTTGAGGTAGGCGATCAGGTAGCCGGCAAGTATCTCCAACCGTCTTTCGATTTCGCCGAGGCGATGTTTCGAGCGGCGGACCAAAACCTCGCGGCGGTGCTCGAGCCACTCCTGCAGCACGCCCTTCAGCGACAGCACGTTGGGCACCTTGCCGCGCGACAGCACATTCATGTTGAGCGGGAAGCGGCTTTCGAGCTCGGTCAGCTTGAACAGCGATTCCATCAGGATGCCGGGATCGACCGAACGGCTCTTCGGCACCAGCACGACGCGGACGTCCTCGGCGCTTTCATCCCTGATGTCCTCGAGCAGCGGCAGCTTGCGCGCCATCAGCAGCTCGGCGATCTTCTCGATCAGCCGCGCCTTCTGCACGCCGTACGGGATTTCGGTGACAACGATGCTCCAGGTGCCCCTGCCCTGGTCCTCCTGGAACCACTTCGAGCGCACGCGAAAGCCACCGCGACCGGTTTCGTAGGCTTCGAGGATCGAGGCGCGGCTGTCGACGATGATGCCGCCGGTCGGGAAATCCGGCCCCTGGACAAAGTCCATCAGCTTCGCCACCGGCGCGTCCCGGTTTTCGATCAGGTGAAGTGCGGCATCGCAAAGCTCGGCGGCGTTGTGGGGCGGGATCGATGTCGCCATGCCCACCGCGATGCCGGACGAGCCGTTGGCCAAAAGGTTGGGAAAGGCGCCGGGCAAAACCACCGGCTCCTCGTCTTCTTCATTGTAGGTCGGCCGATAATCGACGGCATCCTCGGTGATGCCGGACAAAAGTTCGGTCGCCACATCGGTCATGCGCGCTTCAGTGTAGCGCATGGCGGCGGCGTTATCGCCATCGATGTTGCCGAAATTGCCCTGGCCGTCGACCAGGGGATAGCGCATCGAGAAATCCTGCGCCAACCGCACCAGCGCGTCATAGATCGACTGGTCGCCATGCGGGTGGAACTTGCCCATCACCTCGCCGACGATGCGGGCGCATTTGGCAAAGCCCTGATCGGGGTTGAGCCGCAGCAGGCGCATGGCGTGCATGATGCGGCGATGGACCGGCTTCAGTCCGTCGCGCACATCGGGCAGCGCCCGGTGCATGATGGTCGACAGCGCATAGGCCAGATAGCGCTCTTCCAGCGCCTTCTTCAGATCGACCGGCTCGATGTGATCGCCACCGCCATTTTCAGGCGGCAAAAGCCTTTTTCCCATGGGCTCGGACTAGCCGAGCGGGTGATTCGCGGCAAGAGCCCGACGGAGATACCGGCCTTTCTGCAACATGAAACCATACCCCAGCGGATGTCGGCCAACATCAGCCTGTTACATGCGGGCTCTATCGCCAAGCGCGACGATATCCGGCTATCGGCTCTTCATGACAAATTCACCGGTTTGCGCAAAGACGGTGGGATCGGGTTTGCCTTTCACCGCGATTTTTGACCAATGTGCCGGGACACGCCTTTTTCCGGTCCAGTTCGTCACGGAATGGTGATGGCGCAAATAATTGAAAAAACAATTTCAGGACACTCTCAGGGACCTTGCGATGACAATCAAACGCTCAATTCTCAAGAAACTGGCTTTTTCGACCTTCTTGCTCACGCTGCCGCTGAATGCGGCCCTCGCACAGGATACGGCAGTGGCCGACCGGCTGAAGGCAGCGCTTGTCGCACAAGGTGTCGACATCACCTGGACCGGGGTGACCGGCGACAACACCAGCATGGTGCTGCAGGGCGTTGCCATCAAACCGGCGGCGGAGAAGGAAGCGCTTCCCATCGGCGACGTCAAACTCGAAGGCGTGACCGAGGCAAATGGCGGCTATGACATCGCCACCGTATCAACGGCTGCCTTCACACACAGCAAGGACGGCGTCACCCTCGACCTCAGCCCCTTCGTCATCCACGACATGACAGTTCCGGCCGACGGTTCCACCGGCCCGCTGGGCTCGCTGATGATGTACAAGTCCGCCGAACTCTCGAACATGACCGTCAAGGTCGCCGACAAGACCGCCTTCTCGATGGACGGGCTTGCCATCGAAATCACGCCGCCGGCGGACGGCAAGGCGATGGAATTCACCGCCACCACGGAAAAATTCAATGCCGACCTGACGCTGGTGGACGATCCCAAGTCCAAGGAAGTCATCAACGCGCTCGGCTACCAGAACATCGCGGGCAATTTCGAAATGGCCGGCACTTGGCAGCCCACGGACGGCAAGATGGCACTGTCGAAATACGACATCTCGGTCGAGAATGCCGGCACGCTCGGCATGACCTTCAATCTCGGCGGCTACACGCTGGACTTCATCAAGTCGCTGCAGGAAATGCAGAAGAAGATGGCGGCACAGCCGGAAGGCGCCGACAATTCGGCGCAAGGCATGGCCATGCTCGGCCTGTTGCAGCAGCTTTCGTTCAACAGCGCCTCGATCCGCTTCGACGACGATTCGCTGACCAACAAGGTTCTGGACTATGTCGGCAAGCAGCAGGGCATGTCCGGCAAGGACATCGCCAACCAGGCCAAGGCGATCGTGCCGTTCGGCATGGCGCAGCTCAACAATCCGGAACTGACTGCGCAGGTTACGGCCGCGGTCAGCAAATTCCTCGACGATCCGAAGAGCCTCGAAATCTCGGCCGAGCCGCCGGCATCCGTGCCGTTCGCGCTGATCATGGCGGGCGCCATGTCCAACCCGCTCGATCTGCCCAAGACGCTCGGTGTCACCGTCAAGGCCAACGAAGACTGATCGAAGCGATCTCGCTATGCGAAAAGCCCGGCAGCGATGCCGGGCTTTTTCTTCGGATTAGCGAATTGAAAGAATCGGTTCGGGCGGTTCTTTAAAGCATCGCCCAAAGCGCGCGATCAGGCGTCCTTCTTGGGCACGGCAACGCGCAGCGCCAGGTCGCGAAGCTGCTGCGGGCTCGCTTCCGAGGGTGCATTCATCAACAGATCATAGGCCTGCTGGTTCATCGGGAACATGGTGATCTCGCGCAGGTTCTTGGCGCCCACCAGCAGCATGACGACGCGGTCGACGCCGGCAGCCATGCCGCCATGCGGCGGCGCGCCATACTGGAAGGCGCGGTAGAGGCCACCAAAGCGCTCCTCGACCGTGGCACGGTCGAGGCCGACCGTCTCGAACGCCTTGACCATGGTTTCGGGCAGATGGTTGCGGATACCGCCGCTGGCGATCTCGAAGCCATTGCAGACCATGTCGTACTGGAACGCCTTGATGCCGAGCAGATCCTCGCCGTTCAGCGCATCGATGCCACCTTGCGGCATCGAGAACGGGTTGTGGGCGAAGTCGATTTTCTTCTCTTCCTCGTTCCATTCGAAGAACGGGAAGTCGACGATCCAGCACAGTTCGAAGCGCTCGCGATCGACGAGGTTCAACTCCTCGCCGGCGCGGGTGCGCGCGGCACCGGCAAACGAGACGAACTTCTTCGGATCGCCGGCGACGAAAAACGCGGCGTCGCCGTCGGCAAGGCCGAGCTGAAGGCGGATCGCCTCGGTGCGCTCCTCGCCGATGTTCTTGGCGAGCGGACCGGCGCCTTCGAGCTTGTCGCCCTCCTTGCGCCAGAAGATATAGCCCAGCCCCGGCTGGCCCTCGCCCTGCGCCCAGGAATTCATGCGGTCGCAGAAGGCGCGGCTGCCGCCGGTCTTGGCGGGAATGCCCCACACTTCGGCCTTCGGGTCGTTGGCCAGGATGTTGGCGAACACCTTGAAGCCGGAATCGCGAAAATGATCGGAGACGGCCTGCATCTCGATCGGGTTGCGCAGGTCCGGCTTGTCGGAGCCGTATTTGCGCATGGCCACATCATAGGGAATGCGCTGGAAGTTCTGCGTCACCGGTTTGCCGTTGGCGAAGGTCTCGAAGACCCCGCGCATGACAGGTTCCATGGTCGACAGCACGTCGTCCTGCTCGACGAAGCTCATTTCAAGGTCGAGCTGGTAGAATTCGCCCGGCAGACGATCGGCACGCGGGTCCTCGTCGCGGAAGCAGGGCGCGATCTGGAAATAGCGGTCGAAGCCCGACACCATGATCAGCTGCTTGTACTGCTGCGGCGCCTGCGGCAGCGCGTAGAAGGTGCCGGGATGGATGCGCGACGGCACCAGGAAGTCGCGCGCGCCCTCGGGCGAAGACGCGGTCAGGATCGGCGTCGAGAATTCGGTAAAGCCGACCTCGCCCATGCGCTTGCGCATTTCCGCGATGATTTTGGTACGCGCAATGATGTTCTTGTGCAGCGTCTCGCGGCGCAGGTCGAGGAAGCGGTACTTCAGCCTTATATCCTCGGGATAGTCGGGCTCGCCGAACACCGGCAGCGGCAGTTCCTTGGCCGCCGACAGCACCTCGATCTCGCGGGCGAAGATCTCGATCTCGCCGGTCGGCAGATTGGCATTGGTCGTCTCGGGCAAACGCGCCTTGACCTCGCCGTCGACACGGATGACCCACTCGCCACGCACGGTCTCGGCGACCTTGAAGGCCGGCGAATCCGGATCGGCGACGATCTGGGTCAGGCCGTAATTGTCGCGCAGGTCGATGAAGAGCAGGCCGCCATGATCGCGCACGCGATGCACCCAGCCCGACAGGCGAACGGTCGAGCCAACGTCGCTCTTCCTCAACTGGGCACAGGTATGGCTGCGGTAACGGTGCATTGTCATTGATAAAGTCCGGGGTGCTGGGTTGCAGGCCAAGCATCAAGCCCGGCCTCAAAATTTGCGCGAAAAGCGCATGGGAGGCCGGATTTGTCAAGGCAAGCGGCTTCGACAGGACATCCGTTGTAAACTTGGGCGGCACAATGGATAGCGATATCCTCTACCGCTACGTTTACGGCAAATGAGATCAGGATATGCAAAACCAGAAGCTCTTTCTGACACCTCAAGAGCGCAGCCGCATCGTCAACCTGCTTGACGCGGCTCGCATAGACGATTGGGCGCGGTTCAAAGCCCTCTCCGACGGTGACTTTCCGAACGACGAATCGATGCGGGAGCAGTTCGACGGATCGCGGCTCATAATCGACTACGATCGTATCGACCCGGAACAGCAATTCGCTGTTGGCGTAGATCCCGACGGTTTCCGGCTCATCACCGGTCAGTTGCCTCCGCGCGACGATCAACGGCAACAGGTGATCATGACGATCTATAGCAAGAACCTAAACGACGGCCCGTTCATAAGCGTTTGGACCTTCCACGAAGAGTTGGACATATCCTCGCTGTAGTTTGCCGGGAATTGCCGCTGGTATTGGTCAAGGCGATGGTTCAAGAAGAGATCACCGACACGTGATCGCCTCTTCATGTCCTCCATCCGCCCGATGATCCCGCTTCTTCTCGCCGCAGGCATCCTGCTCGGCGGCAATGGGCTGCAGAGCACGCTGATCGCGCTGCGCGGCGCGCAGGAAGGGTTTTCGGCTTCCGACATCGGCCTGATGGGCACCTTCTACTTCGCCGGCTTCCTGCTCGGCTGCCTTGCCATCACCCGCATCATGAAGGCGGTCGGCCATATCAGGGCATTTTCGGCGCTGGCGGCAATCGCCTCAGTCGGCACCTTGCTCCTGGTGCTGGTCATCGATCCGGTGATGTGGTGCGCGGTGCGTCTTGCCGGCGGCTTCTGCTTCGCCGGGCTGTTCACCATCGTCGAAAGCTGGCTGAATTCCGGCGTCGGCAATCACGATCGGGCACGCGTGCTGGCGATCTACCGGATGGTCGACATCGGTTCGGTGACATCAGCCCAGTTCCTGATCCCGATCTTCGGCGCTGGCGGTTTCGCAATTTTCGCTATCATGTCGATGATGATCACGCTGTCGCTGGTGCCGGTTTCGCTCGGCGACCGCTCCAACCC
>NZ_RZPW01000308.1:0-6751 GCF_003998455.1 Mesorhizobium sp. M7A.F.Ca.CA.001.08.2.1
CCCCAATACCCAGGCAGGTTTTACCTTACTTAGGGGAAGAAATGCAACGTCCGCTGCCGGCAGCCCGCTGTTTGTCACGTTTCATCGATGACTATTTCTGGGCCGAATGCGGCCGGGAAGACGCAACCGAGCAGGTTCTAACGCGACTGGCGCGGAAAATCTGTCAGCAAGGCCGTTGGTCCGTGCACCGGGCTCCCGTGATCGGCTGATAGACAGCGCTCCACCTCCGCGCTATCTGATTTCCGGGATGAGCATGGCTTGGAGGGGGCGTGGTGGAAATAGTCTCTGGAACCGTTCTGCGGCTGGCCGAGGATGCCTCGGTGCAGCATGTGGGCGATGGCGCAGTCGTGCTTTTGGCGCGCAGCGGCCAGCTCTATACATGCAACGGCACGACCGAAGCCTTTCTCGACAAGGTGGACGGCGCGCGCAACCTCGACCAGATCGTCGACCTGCTTTGCGAGGAGTTCGAGGTCGACAAGGGGACGCTCGATCAGGACATGGCGGCACTGGCCACGGATCTGATCTCGGAAGGTATCCTCGCCGCGCCAGGTGCTTGATGGCTGACGGCCCGCTCCTGCGCGCTCTTTTTCGCTGCCATCTCTGGGCGAGCGCGCGGCTGATGCCGGTCCTTGTCACCAACCGGAGCTTCGAGGAGGTGCTCAGATGGGCGCCGCTCGCCTCGTCGACGCCCTATCGCGGTCTGCCGTCCGCCTACATCGTCGCGAGCGTCAACCGCACGGTCCGCCATCCCTGGCTGATGCGTGACCGCAGGTGCTTGAGGGAAGGTCTGCTCGGTCATCGTTTCCTGCGACTAGCCGGCTTCGATCCGGACCTGCGCTTCGGCGTCGAACCGCAGTCGATGCAAGCGCAGCGTCTATCGGCGCATTGCTGGGTCTGCCTCGACGGCAAGCCGGTGGTCAGCGACAAGCTTCCCGGCATGGTCGAGATCTATCGTCATCATGCCGATGCCGTAAAGGCGCGTCCCGCTTGACCAGACCTTCAGCCTGCTATGGCCTCAACGGCCTGATCCTTGGCATATCGGCCGAGCGCTCCGAGCTGTGGCAGGATTTCGACCGGATGCTGGGCAGCCTGCGCATAGGGGAACCCGTCGCGCCGGACTTTCGTCTTGAGATCACCGAAACAGACACGCTGGACGAGACACCCAATGGATCCCTGGTCTTCGATGGCGAGGTGCCGGAGGATGGTCCCTGCCGGATGATCGAGGATGGCGGCATTGTCCATCTGATCTTTCCCGGGCGCCAAATCGTTGCGATCAATGGTGGGGAAGGTTGGGCCGAACTCCGGATTAGCACCGGTACGAAAGCCGCCTGGACGCCGTCGATGTTGGTTCTGGATGCCGCGCTCGACGCCGGTGGCCAGCATATGCTGCATACGGCCGGGCTGACCTTGCCTGACCGCGATGCGGTGGTGCTGATCCACGCCCCGAGCGGCACCGGCAAGACCACGACGTCGCTGGCGCTGGCAACACAGGGCTTTGGCCTCTGCTCCGACGACGCCATGATCCTGAATGTCGCTTCGGGCAAGGTCGTGGCATGGGGCTTGCCGCGCGCCGTCAAAATCCACCAGAAGACTGCCGAAATGATCCCGCAGGTGGCGCCATGCCTTGGCCAGACCTGGGATCGCAACGGCGAACAGCCGGTCTCGTTAGAACGGTTGGGGGCTATCATCCGGGTGGAAAACGCATCCGCCCGGCCGGTGGCGGCGCTTCTGCACCTGGCGCGTTCCGCCGACGGCCAGACCCGGCTCGTCGCCATGGCCAGGACCGACGCGATGGTGACACTGGCAGTCGACAATGTCCGCACCGGCATGACCGGGCTGCTGCCGATGCAGAAGCGCAGGTTGGCGACCATCGCCGGGCTGGTCAATGCGGTGCCGACCTTCCAGCTCGAAGTAGGCGCGCGCCCCGCTGACGCGGCGGCGCTGATCCGCGGCACCCTGGATTGACGTCAAGTCAGGCTACTTGCGGCCTGGCCTTGGCCAATCTCTGGATCCACCGGAAGGCGTCGCGGCGCAGGCGCGAGCCCAGTCTGTCCCTGGAATTGACGCCAAGCAGCGTATTCGTTGTGATCAGCCGCCTGGCCAGCCGTATGGAGAGATCGGGCTTGATGCGGCCGGCGAGTTCGAGCGCGCGGCTCTCGTCGAACAGCTGGCCGGTCACATTGAGCACGATTGCCAACTCCAGTTCGATGCCGGTCATACGGGCAGCGTCGAACAGGCGTGCTTCCGCTTCGGGTGATTGCAGCGCCCGCACCCCTTGCAGCACGTCCACGCAAAGCTGCAATCGGTGGAATTTGTGGCCGCCCGCGGCGTGCACGATGGCGATCGTTAGAAGAGCCGCCGGCGTGTCCGTGGCTTCGCCGTCGATGGCGCGCAATTCAGGGAAACCCAGCGACAGGCGCCGCCGCATGCCGGTGTCATGCACGAGGTCGCCATGCAGTTCGACCAGCAGGCTGGAATTCTCTTTTTCCAGCCATTTGAATTCCTGCAATTCGTAGGATTCGGCCTCGTTGCTGCCAAGCTCGAAGCCGCATGCCGCGATCACCTGGTTTGCCCTGGCCAGATTGGCGGGTTCGACCAGGATGTCGATGTCGGTGAAGGGCCTGTCGGCGACGTTGCGGTAGAGCTTTCGCGCGAAGACGGGTCCCTTGACGATCCGCGCCGGAATATTGTCCGCCGCCAGTCCCTTCATGATGCGGTCCCCATGATACTTCAACAGCATCGACTGGCCGGTGGCGATCGTTGCCTTCTGGCGCAGATCCTCCAGCTTGCCGTGCAGGTCGGCATCCGCTGGCAGCCGCGCGTCCCCGCTGAGCTTGCGCAACATGATCGGCAGCACGCCGTGAAACTCGGCATTGTCGAGCAGCGCCGTCAGCGTCTTTGCCGACAAATCTTCGCCGCCTGCCGCCGCCTCGGGGTCAGCGAAGCGCAGCAAGAGTCTTTCTTCGGCGGAAGTAAGCGGTGGCAGCATCAACCCAGCTAGCATTGCGAGCAAGTCAGGAATGGTTGCAGAAAAGCCTAATGTAAGCCAGCTTTTACATGCCCCAGCGCAGCGCCGCAGTGTGTACCGGCGCGTCCCAGAATGCGGTCGTCTCGTCGTCGAGCATGGTCAGCGTGATCGAGCAGCCGGCCATATCGAGCGAGGTGACGTAGGAGCCGACCAGCGAACGGGTCACCGTCACGCCATGCTTCTCGAAGATTAGCCGTGCGCTGTTGTACATCAGATAGAGTTCCATCAGCGGCGTGCCGCCGAAGCCGTTGACGAACAGCAGCGCCGGGCCTTTCGCTTTGTCGCCGAGATCGCCGAGGATCGCGGCGCAAATCTCCTGCGCGATCGCATCGGCGCTTTTCAGCGCATCGCGCCGGCGGCCGGGCTCGCCATGGATGCCGACGCCGAACTCCATCTCGCCGTCGCCGATATCGAAAGTCGGCTTGCCCGCCGCCGGCACGGTGCAACTGGTCAGCGCCACGCCCATCGAGCGGGTAGCAGCGTTGACGCGGTCGCCAAGCGCCTTCAGCGACGCCAGAGCCAGGCCGTGTTCGGCCGCCGCGCCGACGATCTTCTCCACCACCAGCGTGCCGGCGACGCCACGCCGGCCCGTCGTATAGGAAGAATTCTCGACCGCGACATCGTCATTGGTCACGATCTGCTGGACGCCTTCCGACATTTCGGCCGCCATCTCGAAATTCATGACGTCGCCCTCATAGTTCTTGACGATGAACAGGCAGCCGGCGCCGGTGTCGACGGCCTCTGCCGCCGCCAGCATCTGGTCCGGTGTCGGCGAGGTGAATACCTGGCCGGGGCAGGCGGCGTCCAGCATGCCGTGACCGACAAAGCCGCTATGCAGCGGCTCGTGACCGGAACCGCCGCCGGAGATCAGCGCCACCTTGCCCGGCCGCAAGGTCTTTCGGCGGATGAATTTGTGCTCGTCGCCGAGCACGAGGATGTCGGCATGGGCGGCGACGAAGCCGTCGAGGCTTTCGGTCAGCACCGTGTCCACCGAATTGATAAACTTCTTCACGGCCGTCTCCTCCCGAAATAGGCCAGATAGCAAGTGATCAGCCACTCTTGCCGGTGATGCTGGTGATCTTTTGGATAAAATCGTTCACCGCCTTATCGAGCGCGGCGTTCTGCTTGTCGTCGCCGAAATCCGGCACGATCAGCGAGACATGCCGCGTCTTGCGCATGCCTGATGCGATCGACATCTTGCCTGGATGCGCCTGGTGATAGGCGGCGAGAAACTGGTCGCGCTCGGCCGGGCTGAAATGGCAGACGGAAAATATAGCCGGCAAATGTTTTGACGGAATCGGGATCGAATAGGCAGGACTGGAAATCTGCGTGACGAAGCTGCGGTGCTTGCCGAGCGCATCGGCCAGGCGCTGGCGCATACCGGACGGGCGCTGGTCGATAACCTGCGACAGGATCGTCTTGTAGGCGCGGATCGCCTCTTCGGAACCGGGTTCGGGTGTCCTGTCGACCATGCCGGCCGCGCCTAGACAGAAACGTCCGCGATGGCCGCCTTGGCCATGGCGAGTTGCGCCGGCGCGACGGAAAGATCGCGCAGGCCGGCCTCGATCAGTGACGGGATCGAGGCTGGATCGCCGGCTGCATCGCCGCACAGGCTGACCGGGATCTCTTCCCGCTGGCCAAACGCGGTCACGGCAGCGATCAGCCGCAGCACGGCCGGATGACGGACCGAATTGAGATGCGCCACGGCAGCGTTGTCGCGGGCGGCCGCCATGACATACTGGGTGAGATCATTGGAGCCGATCGAGAAGAAGGCGGCATCGGTAAAGGCTTCCGGTACGATCGCCACCGACGGCACTTCGACCATGATGCCGAGCGGCGGCATGTTGTGTGCGACGCCGCGTGCGGCAAGTGCAGTCTGCTCTTCGGCGAACATCGCCGCTGCCTGTCGGTATTCCTCCACAATGGCGATCATAGGGAACATCACTTTCAGGCTGCCATGGACAGCGGCGCGCAGCAGCGCCCGGATCTGTACACGAAACACCTCGGGTCTTGCCAGCGACAGCCTGATCCCGCGCAGGCCGAGAAACGGATTGCTCTCCTCGATCGTAAAGCCGGGCACCGGCTTGTCGCCGCCGGCGTCAACGGTGCGGATCGTCACCGGTTTTTCACCGGCCCACTCCAGCACCTTGCGATAGGCGCGATACTGCGTCTCCTCATCCGGCAGCGTCTTGCCGAACAGGAATTCGGTGCGCATCAACCCGACTCCGTCGCAGGTCGTAATGTCGATGAGGTCGACATCGGACGGGTCGGCGATGTTGACCTGCACGCGCACCGCCGTGCCGGCCTTGGTCACCGCCGGTCGCGCCAGGAACGTCCCGGCCCGGTCGCTGCGCGCCCGGAATGATGAGGACGATTGGCGAAAAGCAGCGATTTCAGTCTTGGAGGGTGACAACACAATGCCGCCATGTTCGGCGTCGAGCAGCGCTGTGCCGGTTAGACGAGCCAGCGAAGTGCCCAACCCGACAACCATCGGCACGCCGCGTGAACGCGCCAGCATGGCGACGTGGCTGGCGGTGCTGCCCGCCTTCAGTGCGATGCCGCCGCCGCTGCTCCAGTCGGTTTCGAGAAAACGCGTCGGCGCGATATCCCAGCCGTAGAGGATGGCGCCGGTTGGCGCCTGGACGTCGCCATCCTCGGACAGCGCCCGCAGCACCTGGTCCCTGATATCGCGTATGTCGGCGGCCCGTGCGCGGAAATAATCCTGGTCTGAAGCGTCGTAGCCGGCAATCTCGGTATCAAGCGCTTGCCGCCAGGCTTTGTCGGCTGGCAGGCCGGTGCGGATCGCGGCAAAGGCCGGGCTGCTCAGCGCATCGTCTTGCAGCATGGCGATCTGAAACTCGAGAATGTCGGCGGCATCGCCCTCGGCCATCTCGCTCAATGCCGTGAGACGGCTTGTCGCGACGGCGATTGCGGCTTCGAGCGCGGCCTTCTCGTCGTCGGCTGTTTCTTTGCCGACATAGGATACGACAGTCTGGTCGAGGTCGAACAGTGGCCCCTCGGCATAGCCGGCCGAGGCCGAAATGCCTTGCAGTCTAAGCGGTTCGGACATGGTCCGCGCCTTCGTCGAAATCGCGCCGCACCAGTTCGACCAACGCGTCGACGGCATCATTGGCGCCGTCACCGCTGGCCCTGATGTGCAGCACGGTGCCCTTCGGCGCCTTGGCCGCCATCACCTTGACGATGCTCTTGGCGTCGAACCATGGCCCGTTGGCGGCGAGCGCGATCTCCACCTCGGCGGCAAAACTCTTGGCCAGCTTGGTGAACTTCACCGAAGGACGCGCGTGCAGACCCACCTCGTGGGTGATCACAACGGTCGCTTCGGCGGATGCGGACATGTCTTTCAAAATTCCCGTTCGTTCACGACGGCGACAATTCATGTGCCGTCGCCACCACTTCCCGCAGCGAGGCGCCGCCGGAGGCCTCGGTCGCTGCCATCACCGCGCCTTCGACGATCGGCGCGTTGCAGACGATGATCTTGTGCGACCGTGGCTCGCCGATCATCTCCACCGCCATTTCCGAGTTGGTCTCGGCGCCGCCGAGATCGACCAGGATGGCGACACCGGCTTCCGACCAGGCCTTGTCGATGGCGCCCATGATCGCCTCGACATTGGTGCCGAGCCCGCCATGGCCGTTTCCGCCGCACCATGCAAGCGGCACTTCGTCGCCCACCATCTGCCGCACCATGTCGGCCGTGCCCTCGGC
>NZ_RZPW01000309.1:0-6723 GCF_003998455.1 Mesorhizobium sp. M7A.F.Ca.CA.001.08.2.1
GCCGGTACAACTCTCGCCCTCTCGCTTCATGAACTAGCAACAAACGCCATTAAATATGGCGGCTTGTCCCGCCCCGAAGGCAGGATACGATTGGAATGGAATATAACGGCGAGTTCGGAACCAGTGCTGACGCTGAGATGGATCGAATCAGGAGGACCGTCGGTAGTTCAACCCTCGCGAGTAGGGTATGGAACACGCTATATGCGCGCCGCATTGACCAGCCTATTTGGAGAGGCTCCAGATCTTGTTTTCGCGTCGGATGGCCTGCGTTTCTCTATTCGCGGCCTACTGTCCCGCCTTGCACCCGATGAACGGCTAGGCTGATCGCGGCAGCGCCTACAATTTGGGCAGCGGAAATTCTAAGGTCGGTTGAGACCGGTGACCACTCCCTTGGCATTCAACGACCGCGCAATCTGAAGCTCGGTCCGACCAGCCTTCACGTATTCATGGTAGATCCAGCGCACCGTCGCAATTTCATCAGGTGGTCCATGCACGAGGATGCCCCGATCCGTCTGGAGGCCCTTGTACTCTTTGAGAGCGAGCATGGTCTTTGTGCGCCCAAGCTGGTCGATGAACCGGCGCCTCAGGCCCAGGCCGGCCGACCCTCCCTGCCGGTATCACCATTCGAACGAGCCTGCACTGGCCGGCAAACACCTTGACCGACAACACCCGGCTGTGCTCGGCACGCCATCGTGCGCTTTATCGCCTTGAGCAGGTCTGATCCGATGCTGCCATCGTTTGCGAACTGTTCGCCAAAATATTCAATTCAACGCCGGCAACACGACACCGATACTCGTACGACGCACTCTCATCGGGGTTCGGGAATCGCCCCCAGCGGCTCACATCGTAGACGATGACGATTCGAAATCCGCGTTCTTCGTTTCGACATCCGCCAACAGCCTTTGCTTCGAGGTTCAAGCGCTGCGACCGGCGTCCTCGTATGTGGCCACGGTGTCGTAGTTCATCGCATCCGCGAATTCACGGATTGCATCCTTCTGATTGTCGATCGAATAGCTCTGGTGGTCGGTGGACATTCGCAGGTATTGAGCTGCGCGCACGCGCTGTGCGTTCTCAGCAGGTCGACGGACCGTGTGCGCCTGTTCCATCATTTAGCGCCTGGAAGGCAGATTGAACGTCCGCTTGAACCGGACGATCCTAGCGGTATGAGGCTTCAATCTCGTTACACAATGATCGACACTTTGTACCGAATGGGACTTGTCGCCATAAAACGAGAAGCGAGGAAAATAGCAGGCAGGCTTCTATCAACACCCGAGAAACCATGTCTTTTATCGTGACGGCTCGTGCCCCCGTTCCGCCGCATTGCAGCCGCAGGTGGCAAGCCATAGGGATATCAAGCCTTCAAGGGAGACCTTACATGAACGTTCACAAAGTCATAGCCGCCGTGCTGATGACCGCGGCACTGGCCGGGTGCGCGCAGACCGAAGGCCAGCAGCGGGCCGGAACTGGCGCTCTGATCGGCGGCGCTGGCGGCGCCCTCGTCGGTCAGGCCATCGGCGGCAACACCGAAAGCACGCTCATCGGCGCTGCCGGCGGCGCCCTGCTCGGCGCCGTCGTCGGCTCGGCCACTACGCCGCAGCGTCGCGGCGAACAGATGTGCCGCTACCAGGACCGCCGCGGCCGCATCTACACGGCGCCGTGCGACGACAGGTACTACAACGGCGATTATTAAGCAGGGTTAGTCTGCTCATCCGTTGTCTGAGTGGGAAATGGGAACGGAAGCTCCACTGTGGGGCGGTGGCCCTGCTGGTACATTGTTTCTGGTCGCGCCGCCGGCGGCGGCGCTGCGTTGTCATCTTTTGCCCATAACATAGTGCTACCAGCAAGGACGGCGGGTCTCTGGAGGTCGTGATGACTGAGAGCCTTGCCGGCACCCTGAAGAGCCGTGGCAAACAGGCAGCCAAGCGGCTGCTTGGCTATGATTCCCGCAACTGGCTGCGTATCCGCCAGATCGAGGCTTTCAGCCTCTTTCTCGAAGCCAGCAACCGTAAATCCTCCGACGTGATCGAGATCTCGCCCGGCTGGAACCGCTATTGGCGCACAATGTGCTCCAACTACCGCTCTGTCGACTTCCCCGCCTTCGACATCTGCAACGACCGCACCGATGAGCAGTATTCGATCGTCATCGCCGACCAGGTGCTGGAACACGTGCAGCGTCCGCAGGCGGCGGTGCGGAACATCCACGCCATGACCCGACCCGGCGGTTGGGCGATGGTGGCAACGCCCTTCCTGTTTCGCGTGCACGCCAGACCGCACGACTACAACAGATGGACGCCCGCCGGACTCAAGCAGCTGATGGTGGACGGCGGCTTCCCCGAAGCCAACGTCAAGGTCCACGGCTGGGGCAACAAGGCCTGCGCCAGGGCCCATATCGGTGGCCCTGTTCGCGCCTACGGCCTGTGGCGGGATCTCAGTAACGACGAGGAATACCCGCTGATGGTCTGGGCGTTCGCTAAGAAGGGGTGAGTGGCGGAAGCCGCGCTCCATCCCGGTCATAGCCAGGGTGTCTGGCTGGACACTTGACCGGATCCGCCGCCAGTGACCTACTTCGAAATCCGAGGAGCCGTTCGCGAATGGACATTCGAGCCACATTGACGGAGCTTTGCGAGGCCTTCAATGCGCACGATCTGGACCGCATCATGGCGTTCTTTGCCGACGACTGCGTTCTGGAGATGCCAAGGGGGGCCGAGCCTTGGGGAACGCGCTGCGAGGGCAAGCGCAGCGTACGAGACGCGCTAGCGACACGCTTTGAGGGTTTGCCCGATGTGCATTACGGCAGTGGACAGCACTTTGCGGACGAGGCTGCCAACACCGGCATGTCGAAATGGACCCTCACCGGCACCACCCGCGAGGGCGTCAAAAAGGAAGTTCGAGGTTGCGATTTCTACACATTTCGTGACGGAAAGGTGATCCGCAAGGACTCATACTGGAAGATCGTGGAGTAGGGGGTTGGCATTCCTGTCGGATCTTTTCGTTGTCCCGCATTCCAAAACAGGTGGATTACGCGATGCGCGTTTGCATCGCTGCACTCGCCGACGAAATGCCAACCTCAGAATTCCGGAACGTATTCAAAGTAGCTGCCAAGGATGAAACCACCTCCAGCTATTCCATGTCCGGCACGTCGCCACCCGCAAACAGAGTCGTCGGCTCGCCATAAGCCACCGAAGGGTTACCCTCGCGCGACCACGCAATGAGGCCAGCATGCTTGCCGGTTGCAGGTCGCCGGTCTCATGACGGTGGAAGGCCGTGACCACGATCAGCCTGGTGCTTTCTGTTGGGAGAGTAAACTATTCAACCTGGAGGGTGTTTTTCCGCTGACCAACAGCCGGTTGAAGTTGAACGGCGCAGGGGGAAGCATCTCTGTCATCTCGAATAGAGGCACAGGGCCTTCCGGGTCCGGTGCTTTCTGCTTGGCCTTCAGGTCCGTGATCTCCTCGTCGCGCCGCGCAATCCGGCTTTCCAGATTGGCAATGCGCTCCGCAAGGAAATAGCGCCCCACGGCAAATCCGCCGGCGCCGAACAATGCGGCAGACGTAGCAAAGGCCAACGGGTTAGCCGCCACCAGCGCAGAGTTGCTTTGTATGAAAGCGATAAGGTCATGCATGGCTAAAAAGCTCTCCTGTCACGCCGGGAACGATTCAACCTGCCGAGGTCGCGCGAGGGGTCGCAATACCAAGTCTCCTCCGATCAGTTTATGGGCAACTTCGTTTCCCGGCCTCGCCCTGCCGTGCGGAGCGCCGCGAGTGCGTCAGCACAAGCTGCCTCGGAGGTCGTTCCGTTCATCCGCGCTATCCTAGCCGTAGGGCGGGACTTCGCAATGTCCACGCCGGTCATCCTACAACAGGGGGCGTATCGTCGTAGCCAATGGAACCTATCCCCGGATGCCTGGGCTATGGCGAGTATCTGAGTCTCTGGCTCGCGGTTGTAGGCCATCAGCGCCTTCACGGTCTCAAGCGGGCTTTCGTAGCGGGCGACAAGCTTCACGGCTTCAGAGTGCAACTCGGCTTTGACCTCGGCATCGAAGTACATCGTTCCCATCGCGGTTCCTCCTAGCGTGTCGCACGCGTGATGGAGGGAGCACATCAAGTCGCTCCTAAGTTCGCCGTTGAGCAGGTTCATCCCTTTGAGCGCCTTACGTGATGATCGGCATGAGCATGGCAGTTGGCCTTTCCGGCAGGCTCGGGAAGTGAACAGAACGGGAACATAAATGTCAAGCAAGAATTGACTCGGGCGAGGGGTCAATTCCTATTTTTGGCCATGCCGGACGCGGCAGAACTCGGTCGGCTATGTCCTGGCATGCTGCAAGCCACCCTCAAGGCGCGGCTCCACTCGGTCCTTAACCCCTAGGCCGGTTGAGCATTGAAGCCAACGTGCCCGCGTTCGACGTCCCCGTGCCTTTTACCTCGGAGGCGGCCAGTGGATCGAGCCCAGCAGGGAGTCGTCGAGGATCAATAAACCGAAAGCAGCATTCCGCCAATTTCCCAGCCGATGAATGCTCGCGGCGGGAAGCGGCCGGTCGCTGCAGCCCAGGCGCGCTTCACTCCTCCCGGAATGCTCGCTGGATCTGATCGGCCAGGGGCTTGACGAGATAGGACAGCATCGTGCGGCTGCTGGTCGTGAAGAACACCTCGACCGGCATGCCGGGCGCCAGGGTCAGTCTTTTGAGTCTGGCAAGTTCCGTGCGCGGCAAAACGATATGCACGGTGTAATAACCGGCGCCGGTGCGCTCGTCGGTGCTGAGATCGGCGGAGATCTTGCTGACGCTTCCGTTGAGTTCAGGCGTGGTCCGCTGATTGAAGGCCGAAAGCCGCAGCGTCGCCTCCTGCCCCTGTTTCAGCTGATCGATGTCCTGTGGAGCGACACGGGCTTCGACGGTCAGTCGGTCCGCGACCGGCACGATGAGCATGACCGGTTCGCCCGCAGTGATGACACCCCCAATCGTATGTACGGCAAGCTGAAGGACGACGCCGGCCTGCGGGCTTCGAATGTCGATGCGCTTGAGCTGGTCCTCGGCCGATACCTTGCGTTCGACTAGCTCCGAGAGTTTTGCCTGGACCTCACGCAGCTCCGTGGCGACTTCGCTGCGCAGATCCTGATCGATCTGGATGATCTGCAGGCGGATTTCCGACGTGTGACCTTTCGACTGCGCTATCGCCGCGATCAACTGCCCGTGTTCAGCCTCCAGCCGCACGGCCTCGCGCTCGAGCGCGGTGATGCGATCGATCGAGACCAGCTTGCGCTCCCATAATGTGCGCATGCCCGCGAGCTCGGTTCCGATCAGCTTGATTTCCTGGCTCTTGGCGTCCTTTTGCTCGGTCAGGCCGGAGACTTCTTCGGCGAGCTGGGAGATACGTTCCGCCAACTGCGCCTTCTGGCCAGCGCGTGCCTGCCGGCGGAACTCGAAGAGCGACTGCTCTCCGGCCATTGTTCCGCTGACATCCGGATCGTCCCGCCGAGACATCAGCGACGGCGGAAAACCGATGGCGTCCGCACCATCGCGCTCGGCCTTGAGACGTGCCAGGCGGGCATCGAGTTCATCCGCGCTCTTGGTGACAATGGCCAGATTGGCGCGGGTGACGGTTTCATCCAGATGAATCAGAACCTGTCCCGCTTGCACGGCATCGCCTTCGCGCACGAAGATTTGGCCGACCACGCCGCCCGTCGGATGCTGCACCTTTTTGACACTGGAATCGACAACCAGCTTTCCCGATCCAATGACCGCGCCAGAGAGGTCGATCACGGCGGCAAGGCTGCCCGCTCCACCGACCAGTAGGATGGAGGTCGCAATGCCGCCAAGCAGATAACGTCGAATGGCCCGGTCGATCACCGATGTCGCCCTCTCCGGCATCAGAGCGCCGCCTCTTCAGGACTTGGGACAACTTTCAACGGAACGCTGATGGGACGGGTCACATTGGTCATGATCTCATTCTTCGGGCCAAAGGCCTGAATGCTGCCGTTCGTCATGACAAGGATCTGGTCAAGACTTTGCAATGCACTCGGGCGATGCGCCACCACGATGGCCATGCCGCCTCTGTCGCGCACGCCTTGGATCGCCGCCGTCAAGGCGGCTTCGCCATCGGCATCGAGATTGGAATTCGGCTCGTCGAGTATGACAAGAAACGGATCGCCATAGAGAGCACGCGCCAAAGCGACCCTCTGTCGCTGGCCCGCCGAAAGCGCCGACCCGGCCTCGCCAATGCGCGTTTCATAACCTTCAGGCAGGTGAACCACCAGATCATGAACACCGGCGGCGCGCGCAGCGGTCAGTATTTTGTCCGAGGGGGGCCGGGGTTCGAAGCGAGCTATGTTCTCGGCAATGGTGCCGTCGAACAGCTCGACATCCTGCGGCAGATAACCGACATGCTTGCCGAGGTCTTCCGACGACCACTGGTCGAGCGTCGCACCGTCGAGCCTGACGGTACCGCGCACTGGCAGCCAGACGCCGGCGATGGCTCTGACGAGCGAGGATTTTCCCGAAGCGCTCGGACCGATGATGCCGAGGCCGGCGCCCTTCTCCAGCACGAAGCCCGCATCCTGGACGACAAGGCGGCGCTCGCCCGGCGGCGCCACACTGATGCGCTCTACCGAGAGGCGAAACGACGGCGGCGGCAGCGAGACAGTTGTTGCAGCCTCGGGCAGCAGCCCCAGAAGGTGGGTGAGGCGGGCCCCGGCCTGGCGGGCGCTGACGAAGCTCTTCCAATGCAC
>NZ_RZPW01000030.1:0-18528 GCF_003998455.1 Mesorhizobium sp. M7A.F.Ca.CA.001.08.2.1
GCGGCCAAGCCCTGAGGTCAACAAGGACTTACAGAAAGCGGGGGTGAGTTTGCCGCGATGAATTATGACCTTCTCGCGACCGGACCTAGCATCGGCTTCCTCTCGCTCTCGATTGTAGCCGCGCTGTTCGTTGGATTTAACGTGGCAAGCGGTGAATTCGGAATCAGCCAGCCCTTCCAAGTTTCTGGCCATGACGGGGCGACTCGTGTGGATGTGCACCCACATCGGGCTCGGCATCGCACCATTGACCAGCATCTTGGGCTGCAGCTTCATCTCAAACAGCTTTCCTGGCTCGCCACGCAGCGCGACCGGTGCCTCCGGCGGCATCAATTCGTCGGCATTGCACAAATGTTCCAGGTATTTTTGCGCCGGAAATGCGTAGGTCTTCATGCAATCAGTCGTAATGCCGGCTTTTCCTTCATTCAATGCGTTGGCCTGTCCCAGCACCATGTTCAGCAACCCTTTGAGCTGGTCTGTGCGTTCGTGCACTTTGGGTAGCTGGGTGGAGGTGAGTAGCAGGCGTACATTACGCCCCTGCAACCCGGCGAGACAGGTTTGCATCTCAATGGCCTGGGCTCGCAGGTACTGGGCCACATCGTCCACGACCTTACCGGCCTCCTCAGGCTTCATCTGGCGCACTTGGGAGACGACGCTTTGCTGACCGGCCAGATCGAACTGCAAAAGTTCGTCCAATCGTTTGAGCCGCTCCGTCAATACCTCCATTGACAACGCGGCGCCCCCGATTGTCGAGCCTGCCCCCGACGAACTCGCAGCCACCTCTTGCGCTCTCACCTGTGTACTCGCAACTTGATCCGAGCGCGCGAGAACCTTGGCTGCTGGCACTGTGCCGGCGTTCGCAGCGACTGGTGTTGATGGCTGCCCGGCGGCAGAAGTCCCGGCGCGAGCTGCCGACTTATGCTTTGACTTCCCTTTCCTTCGCGCTGTAGTGCCTTCTGACACTGCAGCCGTACCAGCAGTGTCAGCCGGTATCGCAGCGCCTGCCCTGGCCGGCATCGCAGCGCCCGCCTGGGCCTGTGGCGCCATGATGGCTGACGGCGGAGACTGCAGGTTCAACAAGTGCATGGCATCGTGCGCAGTGATCCATGCATCGTCCACGATCCGTTCGAACAGTTTCAATGGGAGGCCGGCATCTGGGTAGGTATGGCTTAGCTTGGTATGCACCTCGTGCAACGCCAATCCAAAATCCGAAAGCCGCTCCATGATTTTTTCTACAACCGCGCAATCATGAGCGTTGAGTGTTTTGCCATCATCCATTATGCCCTTCGCCAAAGAGAGGGCGCGAAGAGCTTCTTGAGCGGCGCTTGCCATCAGCTGCACCACTCCATTTCGACCGACGAGGAGTTCCTTCAAATCTGGCTCGAACCTGCTCGCCCGCAGTTCAATCTTGGCCCGCGCAAGACCGATCCGCTCACGGACCAGCCAGATCCTGACACTCAGTACCGAGCCGGCACGCAGCCGCAGTGCGCACCGCTCGGCTTCCCGCATCACGGGCGTTCCACTGGATAGGCTAGCGGTGGCAGCGCAGGCGGATCGCTGCCGTTCGGAGCGCCATGCCTTTTTTTCCCACCACTTAATTGCCGCCGTATGGTGGTTCTCCACATTTAAAATCAACAGCTCCTGCCGGTCCGCCTGGGAGTAGGAGTAGAGTTTATCGACCATACCTGCCGCTTTCTTGGTCTTTTTGTCCAATTTCGTGATCGTCGACAGGCCAAGTTTGTCTACTTCATTCGCGGCGTCGCACACGATCTGGCAACATCTACGCACCTTGTCGTCTGGCATAATTGTCTGCGCCTCAGCCGCAGGCAGGCTAGCGCGGTACTCCAGAATTGCTGAGGCTGCATCGACGACCCGACTGATCAGCTCCACCGCCTCCTCGGGGACGTCGGTTTTCCTGGCCGCAGCCTCGCAATCAGTCAGTTGTTGAACAAGACTGTTCATTCTGAGCTGTGTCGGACTGATATCTTCATTTGACGATGAGCTGGTGCCTTCCACCTGCGCGGTTGATAGTTGGCTACCGACCGGCGCCATGGCTTCGCCCTCAGACATGGAGGGAGAACCGCGCCGCCTTGCGGCTGCGCCACGTGGCGCTACGGTTCCGCGTGGTGGCGCAGCGGCTCCACGTCGCGGTGTGTTCAGGATTTGATCTTCGCCAATCGAGGCGCCTGGCAGACTTTCGCGGGCATCGCCTGGACCGCGCGCAACTGGAAGGGAGGAGGGCCTCCTATCGGCGTCCCCAGAGCGCATCTGCTCCACAACGGAATCGAATGACTGTCCACCTTCTCCCGCAGCAAGACTTGATTGCGAAAGGGAACTGCTCGCCCGCCCCGCGCGGCTGGCTCCAGTTTCAGCCTGCGATTTCCGTGGTCGGCCAATGCCCTTCATATTGCGTCTCCGTAGTAGGCGAGAATGTGCTGCTATTGTGCTGGCGGCTGACGAGACCAGCGGCATCTTTCGGTTAACGTCACGGTCAGCCAGACCCGCGACGGCGTAATGTTCCCGCCAAAGTGCTTCTCAGTAGCAGGCCAAGATTGGCCCGAGCTCACAGGACTTTCGCAACGTTGCCATCGATGTCCTGAGATTATCAGCGCTTCAGTCCGCCGATTTCCAGGAACAGCGAATGAAATCAGACCAACTCGGCTAGCTCCCCTTCCTAGACACGTGCCTGACGATTTTATTGATGCGTCACTCCTCTCGTTCGCCACCGACAAAGTCACACATTTGCTTCAGAGAAGCGTGTGCGTTGCGTATCACGCGGACCATTTCGATCTATAGTTACAAAAAGTGTCGAGACGGGACCTTTGGATCCGAAGGTCAGGCACGGCCGGCCTAGATAGACCGCTTGGCTGACGATTAGCTGACGATGGGAGTTCTCACGAACAGGGCAAGAAAATCCGACCGCTTCAAGCTTTCGATATGGTGAGAAGAGGATCCGCACCGGCCTCCCAAAGCCGGCAGACCATCCCATGTTCGTACGGTCGCCGACCTTCTCGAAGCCAATGAGCTCACCGCGCCGGGCCGTGATGTGCAGGCGAGAGAATGGTGATGCAAAGACCGAGTTCCTGCTCGTTGCGTGCGCCCGTGGAGCCAGCAAGAATACGGTCATTGCGGTCATGCAGCACGTGGACCGTGTCTCCTGTTCGACACCACAGCATCGAGGATGCAAACGAGCTGCTGCGGCTGCCATTCGGTCGCGGCATGCGTGGACGGCGGGATTGGCCGAACAGCCGAGATCGTGGTCGACTGTTCGATGCGAGAGCAACATCCTGCAGAGCATACGTTTTTGCGCTGGCCGGTTTTTGTCAAAAGCCGTCAGGTTCTCGAAAGCTCCCGCCCTTAGCTTGATCGAGGCTAACCTTTAACACGTCGCCGCCAATGGCAAATGCCGGAGTACCTGATGATAGCAGCAATTGGGAGTGGAGTTGGCAACCTCGGGACTTCCTTGATCCGAAAGGGCCATGGGGATTCGAAATCCGAGCATTCTGGTGATGGCAAGCCGGCTGATGGCAATGATGGCAAGCCAGCTGGTGGGAATGATGGCAAGGCAGCTGGCGGGAACGATCGGGCGGATAACCGGACCGTTTCAAATGATCAACTTCAAGACAACTCACAGTCTGCAGCACAAAGTGAAGCCTTCCAAAGTATCCTGCGATCGTTCGCGTTCCAATTCGCGAACGATGCGATGGCTGAGGCCGATGAAGCTTTGGATGACACAGAAGATGCCTGACGCGGGAAATCCGGCGTGAGGTCATACAGGCCGTTATTGACGGCACAACTCCAACAGAAAAAGGAATGATCATGGCTGCAGTTGATAATAATAAAAAATCAGGCAATACCAATACCAGTAGCGCCGGCAATACCGATAAAACTAACAGTGGCACTCCCGGCAATACAAGCGGAGCTGATGCTACTGCTTTTCAGGCGCAAGTGCAGGAACTAACCAATGTTAGCTTGGAGGCGACGAAAAGGAGTGTCCAGTTGCGCACTCTAACGACCAATCTCCAGACCATCAAGAAGGCCGCCGACGAACGCGTTTCGTAATGTCGGAAGCGGGTTTTAGACTGCCCCCTAGCGCGTCTCCTTATTGACGCGACGTAGTCCCGAAATGAGCCGCATGGCAATTGCCATGCGGCTTCTATCCTGTTTGAGAGATGCTCTGTGGATGACGCCGTTTCCCTCCGTTTCGAAGTGCGTTCGGGGCACTATTGCGGTCTGACCGGCAAGACGGATCTTCAAAAGTGTTTAATCGGCAGCGGCTTCGATGCCGATTTGGTCTTTGTCGAGCAGGGACTGGCACCGCATCACCTTCGTGTAACTCTTCTTGGCAAGTCGATCGAACTGGAGGCGCTTGCACCCGGACTCAGTATCGAGGGCAACCGGAATATCGCCGCAGGCCAGTCCGTTGTTGTGCCCCTTCCTGTCGTCCTGCTCGTAGGCGAGATGTCCATTGCTTTGTCCGTGCAGGATGCAGAGCCGCCTGGTTCGACCGGCATACCGCGCCTACCGATCGGTGTGCTCGCCATGGTCATAATCAGCTCACTCGGGATCGGCGCGCTTTCAGGCACGATCTCCTATCTTGGCAATGCAAGTGGATCGAGCCCCAATTCACTTCGGGCTGAAGTCGCGTCCAGAACGATCAGTCACCGCGCTGACAATGAACTTACGGAGGCAGCGGCCCAAGAGCTGCAGGAGGAAGTCGATCGAGCGGGTCTTCTCGACGTCAAGATTGGGTCGGCAAAGGGTGTTGTGACCGCCGAAGGCACCGTCACGTCTGAATCGGTCATCAGCTGGCAGAAGCTTCAGCAATCGTTCGATCGTCGCACCAAGGGTACTCTAACACTGGTGAACGGAGTGCTCATCAAAGAGGAGAAGGCGCCATCCGCAATCGCGGTCGAAGCTGTGTGGCATGGGGTCCAACCATATATTGTCATCGACAGCGAGAAGTATTTTGTCGGCGCCATTTTGGCTGATGGATGGGTGGTCGAACGTATTGAGGACAGCCGTGTGCTGCTGAGCAGGAATGGCCGCATTGCTGCTCTCCAATATTGAAAGCTCGCAGGCCCCATCAAGCAGCACTCTATGGCCAGCCAAACATCCTGTCGCGCTCGGTGCTGACAAGCTGGCTGCGTTGGAAACATTTGCTGCCCAGCCATTTCGCGCCTGCTTGTGGCTCTCATGCAGGGTCACGCGCTGGCCAAGGCTGAGGCGCCTTCGGAGTTCGAAAGCCACGTTTCATGGCGTAACAGCAGAGTAAGTCTCAACCGATTGCAAAGGTGTCTCGATGGCCAACGTCCTGCGTGACTTCATCAAGCGTGCGCCGGCCAGCCCGGATTTAATGGTTGCGTTGATGCTGCTTCTGGCTGTCGCGATGATGGTCATGCCTATCCCGGTCGTGGTGGTCGACGCCCTGATAGGATTCAATATGGGGTTGGCCATACTGCTGATGATGGTTGCCCTGTATGTCAGTACTCCACTTGATTTTTCCTCTTTGCCCGGCGTTATTTTGATTTCCACTGTATTCCGTCTCGCGCTCACGGTCGCAACGACGCGACTGATCCTGGCCGAGGGGGAGGCCGGCAGCATTATTCATACTTTTGGCGATTTCGTCATTTCAGGCAATATCGTGGTGGGTTTCGTCATATTTCTGGTCGTCACCATGGTGCAATTCATGGTCCTCGCGAAGGGTGCCGAACGGGTGGCAGAAGTGGCGGCGCGTTTCACGCTGGATGCTCTGCCGGGCAAGCAAATGGCGGTCGACGCAGAGCTACGCAACGGCCACATCGATGCCAACGAATCCCGCCGGCGGCGCGCCGAATTGGAGAAGGAAAGCCAACTCTATGGCGCGATGGACGGCGCGATGAAATTTGTGAAGGGCGATTCCATCGCCGGGCTGGTGGTTATCTGCATCAACATGCTGGGTGGAATTTCGATCGGCCTGCTCTCCAAGGGCATGTCCTTCGGCGAGGTACTGCATCACTACACTCTGCTGACGATAGGCGATGCATTGATATCGCAGATTCCGGCCCTTCTGCTCTCCATTACTGCGGCGACCATCGTCACCCGTGTGACTGGGACGGCGAGGATCAACCTCGGTACAGAAATGGTCAGTCAGCTCACGGCCAGCACTCGAGCCTTGCGACTGGCGGCCGGCGTCCTGGTTGTAATGGGGTTCGTTCCTGGGTTTCCCCTCCCCGTCTTTCTGATGCTGGCCGCAGTGTTCGCTGCGGTAAGCATTGTCAAGGCTGATGTGCTGGGCGCCGGCACTGCCGATGCGAAAGGTGGAACTGCAGCGGAGCCTAAGCAAGCCGCGCCTGCGAAGGAATTCCCGATCGCATTTTTTCTAGCGCCAGATCTTATGCAGGCGGTCGATCAAGCCGAATTGCAAAAACATATTGGGCGCGTTTCGCTCCTGGTCACAGCCGATCTGGGCATTATCGTTCCTCGCATCCCTGTCTTGGTTGACGAGCAGCTGCCTGAATCGCAATTCCGAATTGATGTCGAGGGCGTGCCAGTCGAACAGGACGCCTTAGATCCAAACCAGATGGCGCTCCGAGCCGATGTAGCGCACGTCGACTCGAGCGGTGTCCCCCTTAGACGTGAGCCGAAAACGGACACACTCCCGGTTGAACATACCCCTGCAAAGGCCCTTACGGGCGCCGGCACGGAGCATAGGGCTCCCGGCGAACTCCTCGCCTTGCGCGTCCATGCAGCGTTGACCCGCTACGCACCGCGATTGGTGGGCATCCAAGAGACCCGACATTTCCTGGGCCGAATGGAGCAGGAATATTCTGAGCTTGTGAAAGAGGTGCTACGCACGACGCCGATTCCTCGGATTGCCGATGTTCTGCGCCGCCTCCTGGAGGAAGGTATCCCAATCCGCCACACCCGTCTCGTGTTGGAGGCATTGGCCGAATGGAGCGAGCGTGAGCAGAACGTTGCCCTGCTGACGGAATATGTCCGTTCTGGTTTGAAGCGACAGATCTGCCACCGCCATGCCAACACGGAGGGCATCGTGTCCGCCCTGGTCGTCGAGCGCGAGAGCGAGGATGTGATGCGTGGCGCGGTTCGAGATTCGGATGCAGGCCCCTATCTCGCACTGGAGGATCGGCAAAGCGAAGCGATGCTATCACAGATACGTCAGGTCCTTTCGAACGCAGAACCGGGTCAAACCCGCCCTATTCTGTTGACGTCGATGGATGTCCGACGTTTCGTCCGCGGCTTTCTGACGCGAAACGGGGTTGATCTCGCCGTGCTGTCTTATCAAGACCTCGCCTCCGACTTTACAATTCGCCCCGCAGGATCCGTCACACTCCCGCACGGATCGAACAGCGGATTGTTAGAGTAGTCCCACCTTTCCTAACTGAACGCCACGCGCCTCCCCGATAACTGAGAGATAACATGAATAGTAATACAGTTTCTCCATCGCCTATGTTTCTGCGCCGGAACTCACTTCTTTTTGCCGTACTCGCCATTCTGCCTTTGGGCGGTTGCGCCAGCTGGCAAAAGCCGGCTCTTTCCGTGCAGGAGACATCTTCCCCCGAGTTGCTCAGCGCCGATCAAATCGATCCGGCTATGCGCGAACGCATTTTGCGCGAAGTTGGTCAGGATGTTCAAGAGCGGGCTTTGCGGGATGAGGTGAAGCAGCACCCGGACAATGTTGATGCGGCGATACGACTTACAAATGCCTTGGTGGGCCAGAAGCGCCCGCACGAAGCGGTTGAGGTGCTCGACAGCGTCTTGGTTGCAGCCCCAGGAAACGTACGTGCATTGAATGCGAAGGGCGTGATTTTGGACATTGAGGGGCGGCATGACGCGGCACAGGCCCTGTATCGGCGAGCTCTCGAAAACGAGCCAGGCAATCAGATGGTGCAGCATAACTTCAATCTGTCGCTTGCCTTTAACGGCAAGTCCAAACAACCAAGGTTAGCACGATCGCAATAGGTGGGCACAGTGCATGCGCAGCCTGTTCCCCGGCTCGAACACGCGCTCGGCTCCCATCATAGATGGCCCCCTGAAGAGAGCCATATCTATGCAAAACAGTTGCTCCAGATCTGGCCGGCAGAGATCGGCAGGAGAGCCGGATGACATCACGCGGCCACCCGCAAGGCCACCCGCCTCGCTTCGTTGCCAGAGCGCCCTCTCCCTCGCCGGTCACCGTCTCGCAATGCGGCGACCTGGCTTAAGGCGGTCGACCGAGCGCCCGATGCAGTAGCCATGAATACGTAACGCAGCGATGGACCCGCCGGATCGTGTCGCGCTTGTGCTGGCCGTCCCTGCCATTACAGCACGGTGATTGTAGCTGGATCCTATTCTAGAGGCATCGATGGTGTGGATGCCTTCGATCCAAACAATCGATTTGTTGAATTCGTCCGCCTGAGGAAATTAGCTGCGGCGATCCGACTTCCGACGCCTGCAGGCGCAAAACCAACAGCGTGAGCGCTGCGGGTCCGGAGGCAGGCTGCAAAGTGCAATCACCAGCGCTGATAAGCGGCAAGTGAAGAATGTATCGCTCGGGCGACTCCTGTGTTGTGCACGGTTGCCCCGCGAGGTGAACTGTAGCAGCTTGGCAGCTCAGCGTTCACGAAAGGAGAAAAGATTTGGGGCCAAGCAAAGACCGGCTTTTTTGATTGTCTTGCTGTATCGCTATGGTGGGGCGGGCGCGACCGCTCCCATAATTCAATACGCTGCCTTTAGCGATGGACGATGACGGGATGCGTCGCCGAGACTTCAATGGTGGAGGAGCAGCGCACCCGTCGATCCATTTGCTTTCAGCGGCAACCGCCACTATGAAGCGACACTTCGCCCAACTGTGTTTCAAGCTGCCCGGAGAAGTTTATGACAGAAGAACCCCACAAGACCGACATCCTCATCGAGCTCACTGCCGATGTTGTATCAGCCTACGTCTCCAACAACCCCGTCCCGGCGGGGGAGCTTCCTGCCCTGATCGCCCAAGTGCACGGGGCTCTAAACGGCACGGCTGGACTCATACCGGCAGAAGAGCCTGTGCCTGTAAAAAAACCTGCTGTCCCGATCAAAAAGTCGATCGAACCGGACTACATCATTAGCCTTGAAGACGGCAAGAAATTCAAATCGCTAAAGCGCCATCTGGCGACGCACTATGGTCTGACCCCAGACGAATATCGCGCCAAATGGGGTCTGCCGTCGGATTATCCCATGGTGGCGCCGAATTACGCCGCTGCGCGCTCCGCCTTGGCCAAGACCATGGGACTCGGCCGCAAACCGAAAGAGCCGGAAGCCCCAGCCACGGCGCCGGCGAAACGGACCCGCAAGAAGGTCGCAGCCTAAATCCGTATCAACAGTCGTTCGGACGCGCAGCAGCCGTTGGCCCAATCTGCGCGGAATCAAAGGGCGGGGATGAGCCCCGCCTTTCCCGTCCAAGAGCCTCATTTCCAGAGTAATTCATGATGGCTCCAGCAATCCCTGCCGCGGCATTAACTTGCATGCTCCGGCCCGGGTTTCGAGCCGTCAATGCGTTCCGGCGATGACGAACCTTGCCAAGGCTTTCCCGGACCGTTAGCCAGCCTTGCTGAGGCTGCCTGCAGAGGACTTTCCCGTGCGGCGATCCTGTTCCACCTCGTAGTTGATCTTCTGGCCCTCATTAAGGGTCGACAGGCCCGCTCGTTCAACAGCGGAAATGTGGACAAAGACATCCTGACCGCCGTTGTCAGGCTGAATAAAACCAAAACCCTTCGTGCTGTTGAACCACTTCACCGTTCCAGTCGCCATATCCATTCCTTTGTAATAAGTCGCAACTTAGGCAGGCCATTCACGCCAGCCTGATTTGTACACGAGACTTTAGGCGCATCAAAATCGGAAAATTGCAAGGCCCACTCGATCGCCTGATCTCCAGCAGCAACTGCAACATATGCGAGGCGCGTGCCAGACGAGGCGTATGCCAGACGTTTCGTCGTGCGCTGTCGCTCGAACGTTGACAGAAACAATGACACACCTTGCAAACTCGGCACATCTTGTGGACGTGCTCGGGTCGCTTCTCGACTGCGATACCCGCTCCTGACCGGGTATCGTCGGCCAAAATGAGGGTTTTTGTCATGTGCCGCCAGACCGAAAGATCAGGCGCGCAGCGACCTGCACATTCAAACCGGAACCCGCGAACCTCGATTAGCTTCTGCCTGCTCCGAAGGGCGGTAGCCTGCTCTGAGGCGGGCCACTGTCGGGTTGAAAACCAACTGTCGGGTTCGGAACCCCAGATTGTCGGCAAGGTACGCGCCGCCCACTGGTTGGCCAAAGGGCACTGGCTCCTGATCCTGCCGCCATGCTCGCCCGATCTCAACCCGATCAAGACAGGTCTGCTCAAAACTCAAGGCGCGGCTGCGGAAGAAGGCGGCCAAAACTTTCGACGCTCTCTGCGGAACTCTCGGCGATATCTGCCAGCTGCTGGAGCCAAATCAAAAACCATTAATTGCGACAGGTGATTTTATGACATTCATTGCGAAGAGGCCAGAATGAACAGCGGAAGAGAGTAGCAGCTCTCTGGTCGCGGCGAGGTGGATCGTCGACACGATCGGCACCTGGCCCGTGCGGGGATCGCACCGCAGCCAGCACCAGAGCCAGACCTTGACCGCTTGCCTTGCTCAGGCGCCACAACAACGAGTGGCTGGAAGCAGATCCACGTGAACTCAGCGATATCGATCAGACGATGCTTACCCTCATGAAAGCCGATCCCGACGCTGTCCAGCGCCGCGAAATCCTGACCAGCATATGGCGCATCGGATGCCACCGCCTGCACACTCACCATCGACATGCCGGAACTCGGAACCAAAGGCCGCAAGCCTCGCCGGCCTCCGCAAAATGGAGCGGCCGCGCCTGGGCGGCCGGGCCAATGTTCGCCAGGCCCTCTACATGCCCGGCCCTTCGCCCTGCGCTTCAACCCCGACCTCAAGGCAAAATACCAGGCGCTAAAGGCGGCAGGCAAACCCGCAAAGGTCATCATCTTGTTGCGAAAGCTCCTCATCCTAGCAAACGCTCTCCTCAAGGCGCAGCGAAAATGGCCCCTAAAACCCTTGACCGAAACGGATACCTTAGCCTTTCAGGTGAGGCGGGCCGAGATAGACCAACCGCGGGTTTAACTTCGCGAGTTTAAGCTGATTATGCCGATGCAACTCTAGCGCCTGCGCGACCGTTTTAGCTTCCATCAACAAGGCGGCAGGGTGGGAGGAAGTACCCTCCCCTGCCGCGAACAAGCTTTGGACAAAGCCCCACCTTGTCCGTAATGTGATCGGGAGGCCGGGGCGCGGCGGTGCTCAGCGGATGTGACGCGCGAGATCTGCGACCCTACCCATCAGCACTTCCATCGGTCCTCGCTGGAAGACGCGCAGCCAAAGCACCGCAAAAGTGCTGATAACCACAACGAAGCCAAAGAGCGTGGACAGGCTCTCGTCTTTGAAAATGTTTATCTTCATAAGATAGGCTATTCCCGCAATGTGCAGCACATAGGCCGTCAAAGACATCGAGCCGACTGCGATTATTGGCCAGACCAGCTTTCGCAGACGCGGGAGCGCATCCACAGCGAGCATGCAAGCCGCCAAGATGATCATTGCGCAACCGGTGCTGCCCACGATCGAAAGCGTCGTTTCGCTATGAGGTGCGGCTATCCATGACGACTTGACTATAAATGACGACTTGGAAGGCTCAAAAGCGCCGTCAACGTCAGACCACCACAAGGAGGTTTCAGTCAAAGCGCGGGAACTCAGCGCGAGCAAGGATCCCCCATGGCCCAACACGGCCAGCGCGACCCCCGCCAGACCAAGGCGCCAATGCGCTGCTAGCGTATTAAGATTAAGGCGCGCGATGGCCATGCCAGCGATGAGGAAAGGAACCCAGGTCACCGCGGGATAGTAGCCGTTGACCATGAGGTTGAAGACCGGGTCGAGGAGGTTGGGGGCAACCGACAGAAGGGAGGAACGGACTTGCGGGAGAACTAATGCCGTAGCGGCAGCGATCAAGCCCAGCTGATATGCGCTGAGCCGATGGAGCGGCAATACCAACAAGAAGCAAATTCCGTAGTATTCTAGGATGACTTCGACCTGGGTACCGAGGCAGCCCAGGATTGAGCCAAGCGCGAGCAAAACAAGGGCACGAATTGCGACTCTGGCGATGGCCTGTCTACCGGCTATCCCCGACTTCGGCGCCTTGCGACCTGTAATCAGGAGGATTGAAAAACCGGCCAATACGGCAAACAGGGCCGACGGCCGCCCATGGGTTAGTTCCATCAGAAACCCGACTAGTCCTCCTTCGCCGGGGTCGGGACCGAGATGGGCGGCATACATCCCGAAGACAGCCAGGCCCCGAGCGAGGTCGATGCCGACCAGCCGATCTACTACCGACCCATTCCTAGCGTCGGCAACCGGTGCCTTCATTACCATGGTAGATTCCCTTGCTGGGTGTGTGGATCGCGGGAGCCGCGATAGGAGAGCCGGTCGGCTGCTGCCGTCGCCTCGTGAAAGGGTTCAAAACATCGCGCCATCTGGCGCATCGAGCCGGCGACAGAGCTGTTCAGCCATTAGCCTGGGGTAAGAACAACAGATCGGCTCACAAAGCCTGTGTCACGGACCTGAAAAGTGGTGTCGCGGAACCGTCGTTTTTTGCATGATGGCTAAGCCGAGAGATCCACTGCACCGACGAGAGACTCAGCGACGTTAGATATCCGATCAGTACGCCGCGGCTCCGCCGGTGACGATCACCCCGGGTGTCAAGGCCAGGGCGTAAACCTGCCATAATCTGTGGTAGTGCGCCCGCGACCAATCCGTTCGACAAAGCTCGGCGCATGGTCGAGCCAATCATATTCTTCCATGTGGCTGTTGCCTGAAAAACCGAAGACGCCGTTCGCTGGTCCAGCTGTTCCAGACCTCGGCCTGCGTCGGTCATTAGAACCGGCGCGCCTGTTTCCCAAATCAATTTGCTGATGCAGCCGCCGGGGGTCACATTGAGCAAAAGTGCCGAGGTCAGGACGGGTTTCATAGGGGCTCTTCGTTTGGCTTTGTTAACGACCCCTTTCTTGCAAGTTGTAGCTGACAGCAGCCTGAAAGCTCCCCAAATAATTCGCTGCCGCCGGTTCAGCCTATTGTCAGCTTCGACCAATAAGATGGGAGCCTTGCCCTCATACCGGAGCTCGGCAGCATGATGCGAATACTGCTCACTGAAGACGATAAGGACCTTGGAAGTGCTATGCACGATCATTTGGTGGCTGGTGGCCACGCGGTCGACTGGGCCAAGAACCTGTCCGAAGCGCGCGATTATGCAGCTGTGGTCGGCTACGACCTTATTTTGCTCGACGTTCACCTGCCGGACGGCAATGGGATCGACTATCTGCGGGAGCTGATCAAGGAACTTGAATCGGCACCGGTCATCATTCTGACAGCCTGCGATCGGATTTCGCATCGCATCGAGGGCTTCAACGCTGGAGCCGACGACTATTTGGTCAAGCCGTTCGATCTGGGGGAACTCTCAGCGCGTATCCATGCAGTGGCACGTCGCCATGGGCATTTTCCGGAGCCGCAATTTTCGGTTGGGACGCTTTCCATACAGGCAGCCGAGCGACGCCTCTTCCGCGACGGGCAGGAGGTCTACCTGACTTGACGCGGATGGGCGGTGCTCGACTACCGTCTGCCCCAGCCCTGCACGGTCGTTTCAAAAGGGAAGATCGTGGACGCGCTTTTCGGCAGACGGCGCTGATTCATACTCTAAAAGAAAATTCGGCTTCCAGTTGCCTTGGCCATGACTGCCCTTCCCGAGAGATGGGTGACAGTTCATTCCGGATAGATGGGTTACACTTTCGGCCCTTTGCAAGGAGAGCAAGGTGCCTTGGAAGGAGTGTAACGTCATGGAAGAGCGGCTGAAGTTCGTCGCCCGGCTGCTGGACGGCGAGAAGATGGCGGTGCTTTGCCGGGAGTTCGATATCTCGCGCAAGACCGGCTACAAGATCCTCACGCGCTACAACGACAGCGGCCTGGAGGGGCTGACGGACCGATCGCGGCGGCCCTATCGCCACGCCAATCAGCTTCCGTTTCAAATCGAGAAGCTGATTGTGCGCCTCAAGCAAGACAAGCCGACATGGGGTGCGCCGAAGATACGCGAGCGGCTGGCCCGGCTGTATCCGGATGTGCACCGGCCCGCGATCTCGACCGTGCATGCCGTGCTCGACCGCCGGCATGGTCGAGCGCCGCAAGCGCAGGCGCAACAGGGCGACGGGGACACCACTTTCAAACGGCTGTCGCCCTAACGATCTTTGGTGTGCCGACTACAAGGGCGAGTTCGGCAGAGAACACGGCCGGGACAGGGGATCACAAACACTTGACCGTTCCAGACCCTGGCAGTGGCGCATCGATTGACCGTTGGCTCTGTTCGTGGGCACCGAAAATAGGGCCTTCTTGGTCCTCGGCAGAGAATATGGCCCGGACGGGGGATAACAAACACTTGACCGTTCCAGACTCTGGCAGTGGCGCATCGATTGACCGTCGACTCTGTTCGCGAGCGCCGAAAATACGGACGACCCCTATGGTCAAAGTGCACTTCTGACCTGCTAGGCACTGTTCGATAACTGGAGGCACCCGCTACGGTGCCCTCGTATTTAAGACACCTGTCAGTTTCAAGCCTGGACATTGACGCGTGGCGCGGCTGCCATTCGTTGACCGCCACGTCGAATTGCCCGCCAACCAGTGTACAGCCGCCGGTGGTCACATTGAGCAAAAGTGCCGAGATCAGGAGGGGTTTCATAGGGGCTCTTCGTTTGGCTTTGTTAACGACCCCTTTCTTGCAATTGTAGCTGACAGCAGCCTGAAAGCCCCCAGATATTCGCTGGCGCCGGTTCAGCCTACTGTCAGCTTCGATCAATAAGGCAGGAGCCTTGCCCTCATACCGGAGCTCGGCAGCCTGATGCGAATACTGCTCATTGAAGACGACGACGACCTTAGAAGTGCTGTGCACGATCATTTGGTGGCTGGTGGCCACGCGGTCGACTGGGCCGAGGGCCTGTCCGGAGCGCGCGGTCATGCAGCTGTGGCCGGCTACGACGTTATTTTGCTCGACGTTCACCTGCCGGACGGCAATGGCATCGACTATCTGCGGGAGCTGATCAAGGGGCTTGATACAACGCCGGTCATCATTCTGACAGCCCGCGATCGGATTTCGCATCGCATCGAGGGGCTCAACGCTGGCGCCGACGACTATTTGGTCAAGCCGTTCGATCTGGGGGAACTCTCGGCACGCATCCGTGCAGTGGCACGTCGCCAAGGGCATTTTCCGGAGCCGCAATTTTCGGTTGGGACGCTTTCCATACAGGCAGCCGAGCGACGCCTCTTCCGCGACGGGCAGGAGGTCCACCTGTCTGGACGCGAATGGGCGGTGCTCGACTGCCTTCTACGCCGGCCCGGTTCGGTCGTTTCAAAGGGGAGGATCGAGCACGCGCTTTATTCATTCAATTCGGAGTTCGAGAGCAACACAGTGGAGGTTTATGTCAGCCGGCTCCGCAAGAAGATCGGCGGGGATAGAATAGCAACCGTGCGTGGCTCCGGATACAGGCTCGTGGTCACATGACGAACTCGAACAGCATGACGAGAAAGCTGCTATCGTGGTTAGGCGGGGCAACGCTCCTGGTTTGGATCGCCGCCCCAACCATGGCTGCGTTCATTTTTTGCAATAATGTAAACGAAAGTTCGGATGACTTGCTCCAGGGGAGCGCAAAGTACAGACAACCAGAGCTGATCAAGGTCTTGAATGGAAAACACGTTGATCAATACAATAACAACTTTCCCACTTACGAAAAGTACTTTACCTATCGTGAGCAGGTTATTAATAAGTACGGGATAGTGCTTATTTCTGAACCGGAAGAGGGTCAGCAGCCCTTCCCTGATGCTCCCCTGAGTAACGGCTTTTGGGGAAACGCTGATTACCGCGTCTACACAGAGGAGATCCAAGACGGCGTGTATCATCAGTTGGCCGAACCGCTTCATGGCCGCCGTACCACAATCGCGAAGGGCGCACTTTTTGTCTTCCTTCCGACACTCGTGCTCCTGCCCTTTAGCTTAGCTGTTTGGTGGATCGTGATCCGGCGCTCGCTGCGGCCAATCGAGGTACTGCGACAGCAGATCGGATCGCGCGACGGCGGCAATCTGTCACCAATGGACTTGGGCGATTTCCCGGCAGAGTTGGCTCCAATCGCGGCATCCGTCAATCGGCTTCTCGATCGTCTGCGGGCGGCTCTCGAGGCCGAACGCGAGTTCGCCGCAAACAGTGCGCATGAACTGCGCACGCCGATCGCAGGTTCAATCGCTCAGATGCAGAGATTAGTGGCCGAGCTTCCCAATGGGTCGGCCAAAATGCGTGCGCGCGGAATCGAGCAAGCGCTGTCGAGCCTTGGCCGCCTTGTCGAAAAAGTGCTTCAGCTCGCTCAAGCCGAATCGGGGGTTGGCATGGCGGATCACGCGATCGATCTTGTCCGATCGGTTCGGCTGGAAATCGACGACCTGAGGAAAAAGCCGCAATATGCCGGACGCCTGCATCTTAACGTCGACGGCTGCCCCACTTTGATGCGCAAAGTGGATGTCGATGCGTTTGGGATCCTCCTTCGTAACCTGATCGAGAATGCGCTGATACATGGACTGCCCACTGTTCCGACAACAGTTTCCGTCCAAACTGATGGAACCATCGCTATTGCAAACGCCGGACCGGTGGTGCCCCTCCCCGACCTCGAAGGGCTTACAAAGCGATTTAGTCGTGGTGCTACTCCTGCTGCGGGCTCAGGCCTTGGTCTACATATCGCTAACATGGTTATCCAGCGGATCGGTGGCAGTCTAGAGCTTGCGTCGCCCGCCCGCGGTCGCAATGATGGTTTCGAGGCGATCATACGAATTCCTCAATGACACCGGTGAATTCGACGACAGTTGGACACAGGGCGGATTGCTGGCAAGGCTGCTGACAGGGCGAACTGTACGGCAGTATGTATACGGCGTAGAAATCGTACTTCACACAACGCATTTCGGCCGCGGCAATCAATGCCGCTATCATCGTCTGAGCAGTTCGATCGAAGCGACACGACATGATCGGCAAAATCGAAGGCTCCGCCTCACCGCTCGCTCGATTTCGCCCGGGGAGAAAAAAGGCCATCCGAGAAAGTGCAAGCCGCCGCGCAAAGGCGACGTGTCCAATTGTCTGGGTGCCCCTGTGCGCCGGCCCGATCGGGTTGGCGGGGTCCAGTAAGGACCCGGACCAACCATTCCATTTAGACGACCGGCAGGTTTTAATCGGCGTCCGGATCGCCGTCCCAAAATGCCCCAAGTATACGGCTAGAAAGGCTGCCAACGATCGAGCTTTGGTCGGAGGCGTGCTTGTCAGCGTCTTGGGTGCTTGACCGGCCTTTGCAATGGCCATCGCCATCGCAAGTATCGTGCGTGGCCAGTGAGACCGCAATTTCATCAGCCTGGAGCCGACCGTATCGGTGCTTTTTTATGATTTAGGGATTTTTCGTTTTCCTCTTGGATCATCACGGGTTTGGAGAGGATCTGGTGTTAAGTGCCATTCGGAGCGCCGGCGAACCGCCCGAAATTAATGTGGTCGAGTGATGAAGCCTCCCGAATGCGTTAAACGAGACCCTTTATGGCGGCCCTGGCTGACAACAGTCTGAAAGCTGCAAGCGGCATGCGAAAATGGGGCGATCCTGAATGACGACAGATGCTATCAACATGAAAGAGGCTCGCCCTGAAAGCTGAGCACGCTTTATGCTCAGGCTGCTGACAAGGCCAAAGCAGCGTAAGTGCGTAGTGAAATCCAAGGTCCACATGGGTCGTCGCGCGTCCCATGCGCCTGGGAAGGCGCCGGCCCGGCCAAGCTTTCCCAGCTCGTCCGCATGATGCTTCGCTGAGCGTCAATGGACGTTGGCGCGAGACCAAGGCGTCGTGCGTTGCAATCCGGACGGTCCAGGGTATCAGGAGTTTCACGGCCTCGGCCCGCTTGGCTGGCCACAGTTGAAGCTCCAACGTACCGGCTGGCACCGGGAAATTGGGCTCTGCGCTGCCTCAACGCTGATGGCACGGTCAATGCTTGCTTACCGATGGGGCCGCCCATGCCGTGATGCTGTCGGTCGACGTTCGCAAACCAGACCCTCGCGAGACCCAGCGAAGGGGCTCGCCGGTACGACGAGGGACCTTACCTCTTTATGCGCGGCATCATTATCGAGGATGACATGTTGCCTTACACGTCGTCCCTCGCGCTCGGGTCTTTGTGGGGCGGATGAAGTCCTGATCGCGGTGGCACTGCTGCATGTTTGCGTAAGACCCATCCAGTCACGATCGCGCTGTCCTTCGATGTCGCGGTGCTGATAGGCGGGCAGATCGGTGTGCGCGGCGCCCGCCAAAGGATCGTCGTCACGCCGGAGGAGGCGAGCGTCATAGCCGGCGCGCCGGCGAAAGGCGCTTTCTGTCGGATGCCCGACAATGTCGGATATCGCAAGTATCAAGGTTGGATCAAACCTTGCGA
>NZ_RZPW01000310.1:0-6721 GCF_003998455.1 Mesorhizobium sp. M7A.F.Ca.CA.001.08.2.1
CCGATGATCCTCACCGCCATGGTGGTTTTCGTCGGCGGCACCGTTTGGACGGTGCTCTATTCCTTCACCAATTCGAAGCTCTTGCCGCGGCTGAATTTCGTCGGGCTCGACCAATACTACCGGTTGTGGGCGACGCCGCGCTGGCTGATCTCGATCGAAAACCTGCTGATCTACGGCGCGATCTCGCTGGTGTTCTCGCTGGTCATCGGCTTCCTGCTTGCAGCACTGCTCGATCAGAAGATCCGCTTCGAGGACACGTTGCGCACCATCTTCCTCTATCCTTTCGCGCTCTCCTTCATCGTCACCGGCCTGGTCTGGCAGTGGCTGCTCAATCCGGATTTCGGCATCCAGCATGTGGTCCGTGACTTAGGCTGGACGAGCTTCAGCTTCGACCCGCTCTACAATTCCAGCATCGTCATCTACGGCATATCGATCGCGGCGCTGTGGCAAGGCACAGGGCTCATCATGTGCCTGATGCTGGCCGGCCTGCGCGGCATTGACGAGGACATCTGGAAGGCGGCGCGGGTGGATGGGATCCCGATGTGGAAGACCTATCTGTTCATCGTCATCCCGATGATGCGGCCGGTCTTCATCACCACGCTCGTCATCATCGCTGCCGGCATCGTCAAGGTCTATGACCTCGTCGTGGCCCAGACCAGCGGCGGCCCGGGCATCGCCTCCGAAGTGCCGGCCAAATACGTCTACGACTATATGTTCTTCGCCCAGAACCTCGGCCAGGGCTTTGCTGCCTCGACCATGATGCTGCTCTCGGTGGTGATCGTCATCGTGCCCTGGGCCTATCTCGAGTTCGGGCGGCGCAAATGAGCATGGCAGACATCACCGCTCAAGCGAGCACCGCCGCCGGCGCGCGCCAGGGCATCACCGATCCCTACGGCCCGAAGCCGCGCCGCGTGATTTCGCGCCGCAACGTCTTCCTATACGGCACATTGTTCGTCATGGCGGTCTACTACCTCTTGCCGCTCTACGTCATGGTCGTCACCTCGCTCAAGGGCATGCCGGAGATCCGGCTCGGCAACATCTTCTCACCGCCGCTCGAGATCACTTTCGAACCGTGGGTCAAGGCGTGGTCGACTGCCTGCACCGGCCTTAACTGCGACGGACTTTCGCGCGGCTTCTGGAATTCGGTGCGCATCACCGTGCCGTCAGTGCTGCTGTCGATCGCCATCGCCTCGGTGAACGGTTATGCACTGGCCAATTGGCGCTTCAAGGGCGCCGATACGTTCTTCATCATCCTGATCGTCGGCGCCTTCATTCCCTACCAGGTGATGATCTATCCGATCGTCATCATCCTGCGCGAGATCGGCCTCTATGGCAGCCTCAGCGGGCTGGTGATCGTCCATTCCATTTTCGGCATGCCGATCCTGACGCTGCTGTTCCGCAATTATTTCTCCTCGATGCCGGAGGAGCTGTTCCGGGCGGCACGTGTCGACGGTGCCGGCTTCTGGGGCATCTTCCTGCGCATCATGCTGCCGATGTCGCTGCCGATCTTCGTCGTTGCCATCATCCTGCAGGTGACCGGCATCTGGAACGACTTCCTGTTCGGCGTCGTCTACACCCGCCCCGACACCTATCCGATGACGGTGCAGCTCAACAACATCGTCAATTCGGTGCAAGGCGTGAAGGAGTACAACGTCAATATGGCCGCAACCATCCTGACCGGGCTTGTGCCGCTCATCGTCTACTTCATCTCCGGCAAGCTTTTCGTACGCGGCATCGCCGCCGGCGCGGTGAAGGGGTGATGGCGATGACGGCAGCCAACGATACCAGCGTTTCGATCCAGGACCTGTCGCTGAATTTCGGCGCGGTGACCGTCTTGGAGACGCTCAATCTGGATGTCGCCGATGGCGAGTTCATCGTGCTGCTCGGGCCGTCCGGCTGCGGCAAGTCGACCTTGCTCAATTGCATTGCCGGCCTGCTCGACGTTTCCGAAGGCCGCATCTTCATCAAGGGCAAGAACGTCACCTGGGAAGAGCCCAAGGACCGCGGCATCGGCATGGTGTTCCAGTCCTATGCGCTCTATCCGCAAATGACGGTGGAGAAGAACCTGTCCTTCGGGCTGCGTGTCGCCGGCACGCCAAAAGAAGAGATCGCCAAGCGGATCGCGCGGGCGGCTGAAATCCTGCAGATCGAGCCGCTGCTGCAGCGTAAGCCGGCCGCACTTTCCGGCGGCCAGCGCCAGCGCGTCGCCATCGGACGGGCGCTGGTGCGCGATGTCGACGTGTTCCTGTTCGACGAGCCGCTGTCCAATCTCGATGCCAAGCTGCGCGCCGAACTGCGCGTCGAGATCAAACTGCTGCATCGCAAGCTGCAGAACACCATGATCTACGTCACCCACGACCAGATCGAGGCGATGACGCTGGCCGACCGCATCGCGGTGATGAAGGGCGGCGTCATCCAGCAGCTCGATGCGCCGCAGACCATCTACAACCGTCCGGTCAACCGTTTCGTCGCCGGCTTTCTCGGTTCGCCCGCAATGAACTTCGTCGATGGCTACCTGGAAGACGCCGACGGCGGCTGGCGGTTCGCGGCCGGGGATATCAAGATCCCGCTCGGCACTTACGACTTTGCCAAGCCTCCGGCTCCCGGCCCCGTCACATTCGGTATCAGGCCCGAGCATGTCAGCCTGAACAGCGGCACCGGCTGGCCGTTCTCGATAGCCGCCAATGTCGAGGTGGTCGAACCCATGGGCTCCGACACGCTGGTCTGGCTGAAGCTTGCCCAGCAGAATTTCAGCGTCCGAGTGACCTCGGAACGCACGCCCAAGAACGACGAGGCGGTGACGCTTGGCTTCGATCCGATGCGCGCCTCGCTTTTCGACACCGCAACCGGCACACGCATCTAGCTTCCGAGAACCAACCTTCCAACGACGATCCCCAAGCAAAACGGACAGAGACGATGAATTGGTCATTCCAACTTTACAGCGCCCGCAATTTCCAACCCTGGGACGGTGTGCTCGCCATGCTCGGCAAGCTCGGCTACGCCCAGGTCGAAGGTTTCGGCGGCGTCTATGATGATCCCCAGGCATTCCGCGCCGAGCTCGATAAGAACGGGCTTGCCATGCCGACTGGGCATTTCTCGATCGACGCGCTCGAGAACGATTTTGACGGCGTGCGCAAAACCGCCGACGCACTCGGTATCACGCTGCTCATCTGTCCTTTCCTGATGCCCGACCAGCGGCCATCCGACGTGGCCGGCTGGCGTGGTTTCGGCGAACGCCTGGCCAAGGTCGGTGACGCCGCGAAAAAGGCCGGCTACGGCTTTGCCTGGCACAATCATGATTTCGAGTTCAAGAAACTTGCCGACGGATCGGTGCCGCAGGACCACATCCTGTCATCCGCGCCCGATGTCAGCTGGGAGATGGACGTTGCCTGGGTGGTGCGCGGCGGCGATGATCCGCTGCCGTGGATCGAGAAACACGGCAAGCGCATCAGCGCCGTCCACGTCAAGGACATGGCCAAGCCCGGCGAGGGGCTGGATGAGGATGGCTGGTCGGATGTCGGCCATGGCACCATCGACTGGGCCGGCCTGATCAAAGTGTTGCGTGCCAGGAGTGCTGCCCAATACTACGTCATGGAACAGGACAACCCCAACGACATCGAGCGTTTCGCCCGCCGCTCCATCGCAGCCGCCAAAACCTATTAGGAGCAACCAGCATGGCAAAGAAACTTGGCATCGGCGTGATCGGCTGCGGCAACATCTCGAAGGCGTATTTTTCGCTGGCGCCGTTGTTCCGCGGCATTGAAATGCGTGCCTGCGCCGACATCAACATGGAGGCGGCCAAGGCTCGGGCGAAGGAGTTCAAGCTGCGCGCCGACACCGTCGAAGACCTGCTCAAGGCCGACGACATCGACATCATCGTCAACCTGACCATCCCGGCGGTGCACTACGAGGTCTCGAAGCAGATCCTCGACGCCGGCAAGCACGTCTATTCGGAAAAGCCGTTCGTGCTGTCGGTCAAGGAAGGGCTCGACCTTAAGAAGCGGGCGGAGAAAAAGGGTCTGCGCATCGGCTCGGCGCCAGACACTTTCCTCGGCGGCGCGCATCAATTGGTGCGCAACCTGATCGACACCGGCAAGCTTGGCAAGGTCACGAGTGGCACGTGCCATGTCATGGGCCACGGCATGGAGCACTGGCACCCCAATCCGGATTTCTTCTTCCAGCCAGGCGCGGGGCCGGTGCTCGACATCGGACCATATTACATCACCAATCTGATCCAGCTGATCGGGCCGGTGAAGCAGGTCGCGGCCTTCGCGACGACGCCGGCCAAGGAGCGCACGATCAGTTCAAAGCCGCGCGCGGGTGAAAAGATACCGGTCAACACGCCGACAACCATCCACGGGCTGCTGGAGTTCGAGAACGGCGCCGTTATCACGCTCAACACCAGCTGGGACGTCTGGGCCCACGGCCACGCGCCGATGGAGCTTTATGGCGAGGCGGGTACGGTGTTTGTGCCGGACCCGAACTTCTTCGGTGGTGACGTTCGCTTCACCGTCGCGGCCAAGCCGGTCAAGAAGCTGCCGAACTGGCCGCATCCGTTCGGCGTGCCCAACGAGATGCATTCGCAAGGCATGATGGCCAACTACCGCACGTCAGGCCTTGCCGATATGGCGGTGGCGATCGCGGAAGGTCGGCCGCACCGCTGTTCGATGGAGCTGGCGCTGCACGCCGTCGACGTGATGACCGGCCTGCTGCGTTCCGGCGAAACCGGCAAGTTCGTCGCCATGCAGACCACCTGCGAACGGCCGGCCGCACTTGGCGTCAAGGAAGCCAAGGAGCTTTTGGCGAAGAAGAAATAGGGCAGCACACCTCAACCCTCTCCCCGTTTCGACGGAGAGAGGGTAAGGGTGGGGGCAGAGCCAACTCGCCGCGTTGTGACGATGCAGCCGACCGGCTCGTTTCCATTCGAGGATTTTCCGATGCCCTACACGCCCGCCGAAAACCGTTACGAGAAAATGGTCTACAACCGCTGTGGCCGCTCCGGCCTGAAGCTGCCGGCGATCTCGCTGGGCCTGTGGCACAATTTCGGCAACGACACGCCGCACAAGACCAAGCAGGCGATCGCGCGCAAGGCCTTCGACCTCGGCATCACGCATTTCGACCTCGCCAACAATTACGGTCCGCCGCCCGGTTCTGCCGAAACCGCCTTCGGTGAGATCCTGCGCACCGACTTCGCTGCCTACCGCGACGAACTGATCATCTCGACCAAGGCCGGTTACCAGATGTGGGCCGGGCCCTACGGCGAATGGGGTGGGCGCAAATACATTCTGGCCAGCCTCGACCAGAGCCTCAAGCGGATGGGGCTCGACTATGTCGATATCTTCTATTCGCACCGTTTCGATCCCGACACGCCGCTGGAAGAAACGATGGGTGCGCTCGACCATGCCGTGCGCTCGGGCAAGGCGCTCTATGCCGGCATCTCGTCCTACAATTCGCAGCGCACGCGCGAGGCGGCCGATATCTTGAAGCAGCTTGGCACGCCTTGCGTCATCCACCAGCCGAGCTATTCGATGCTGAACCGCTGGGTGGAGGAAGACGGCTTGCTCGACACGCTCGAAGGGCTCGGCGTCGGCTCGATCGTGTTCTCGCCGCTGGCGCAAGGCATGCTGACGGACAAGTATCTCGGCGGCATTCCGGACGGCAGCCGCGCCTCCCAGGGCAAGTCGCTGAAGACATCCTTCATCAACGACAAGACCATCGCCAACATCAAGGCGCTCGACGCCATCGCCGGCAGGCGCGGACAGACGCTGGCGCAGATGGCGCTGGCCTGGGTGCTGCGCAAGGGGAGGGTGACCTCGGCACTGATCGGCGCCAGCCGGCCGGAGCAGGTCGAGGACTGCGTCGGCGCGCTCAAGGCGCTCGACTTCAGCGATGCCGAACTCGCCGAGATCGACACCTACGCGCGCGAATCCGACATCAATCTGTGGGCGGCTTCTGCCGAGCGCAAAGGCCCGCCGAGGAAATAGGTCCGCTCGATAAACCGGCAAAGCGAAAAACGGCGGGCAACCTGCCTGTTGCCCCGCTCCGATCGATGTTCTCGGCCGCCTTGCGGGCAGAATGCTGGAAACAGTAGCAAAAATGCCTGTTCGTCGCTATCTGGGTGGGACATGGATCGTTTGTGCGCGGCGCAAGCGACGCAAGGCGAGTTGGAACAGGATCATGGCGGCAAGGGATGTGCTGACGAAAAACCAGCTGTGCGTGCTCGAGAAACTCGAGACCGCCAGCGGACCGCTCAGTGCCTACACCTTGCTCGACCAATTGCGCGAGCGCGGTTTTCGCGCACCGCTTCAGGTCTATCGCGCGCTCGACACGCTGGTGAAGTCAGGTTTCGTGCATCGGCTTGAAAGCATCAATTCCTTCGTCGCCTGCGCCGAGCCGCATGACCACAGCCATTCGATGACTGCCTTCGCCATTTGCGACACATGCGGGCAGGTCACCGAGATGTCCGACCACGATGTCGGCCACAGCTTGGACGAATGGGTGCGCTCCACCGGCTTCGCCGCCAAGAAGGCGGTGATCGAGTTTCGCGGGACATGTGCCAAGTGTTTGGCTGAGGCGGCTTGAGGTGAGTTGATATTCAGATGATGCCGGCCTGCAAATGGCGGCTTCCTGCGCTTCCGGTGCTCACGTACGAAAAGTACGCTCCGCTCCGGTTCTCGGAATCCACCATTTTCGGCTCGGCCTGATCTGAATCTCAACACAC
>NZ_RZPW01000311.1:0-6715 GCF_003998455.1 Mesorhizobium sp. M7A.F.Ca.CA.001.08.2.1
GTTCAGGGGCGGGTCGCTTCAACATGACCCAGTGAATCAAAAACCCCCGGCAAATGCCAGGGGTTTGTCAGCAGCCTGAAAGCCCCGGCAACGGGGCTTTTTTATTGGAGCGAGGGTAGGCATAATCGGCCAGATCATCATCCTGAACGGTGCGCCGCGATCGGAAAACAAGCATCGCTAAGGCTGTTCAGGAGTGCTTCGATAGCGTCTGGATCAATCTCGGTGTCGACGTTTGCGAGCAGGCCATGCCGCCGCGCTATCGACCCGGGATGGGATTGCGGCCCGATGGCGCGCCTGTGGCAGGAAGAGGTGCACCGGCCCGGCGTGTACGATCTGGAAGTCGACACGTCGCTCCTGAGCCCTGGGCAATGCGCGGACACGCTCGCAGAGCAGCTTCGGCAAGGATCGTATCGAACAGCGTTTCGGAAATTGTCCAACCCATCCAGCGCCGCCCTTTAGGCGTTTTGACCGGCATGCCGCCGCAGGCGAGTTCGTCCAGATCGGCGAATTTACATCCCGCAAAGGGCCGGCGATTGCATGGTGGAGCTCTCAGCGGCCGCGCTGTCCGACTCGAAACGGGTCAGCAAATATCCGCACGCCTTCCAGATCGCGACCATCAGGGATGCGCCCGCATAGCCATCCACGGCATAGTGCCAGCCAAGCACGACGGATCCGACCATAATGACGCCCGCGAATAACCACATCACAACACCGGCCAGCCGAGACCGCCGCGTTGCATAGAGAGCGAACAGCACCGCCATCGCAACGTGCAGGGATGGGAAGGCGGATATACCGACGCTGCCGGTAGTTGCGCCGGTGTAGCCACCCCACAGCATATCCTGCGTGTTGAGCGCCCAGATTGGATAGATGCGATCGGCGGTGGCGAGTGCTTGCATGAGGGCGTGAAAGTCGTTGCCGAACCCCAATCGCTCGTAAAAGCAAGGGCCAGCCGACGACAGGCCCATCGCGAGGAAGAAGCCACCCAGGGTCCACACCGTCATGAAGCTCATCAGGAACTGGTGACGCAGCTTCGTATCCTTGCGTGCGATGCACACGGTGAAAACCGCGGTAATGAGCACGACGAACCAGAAATTGTAAGCTATGTTGATGATCTTCAATGCAAGCGGCGACTGGACGATAAACCACAACCATTCGTGCGGGGCTCGACCGAAATGCAGGATGCGGTCGGCCTGAGCCAATGCCTTGTCCCATGCAAACGGAGAGAGGATTGCAATGGCTCCCTTCAACACACCGATCGCGGATATGAAGGCAAGGCCCGCACCCAGGCCATTCAGGCTGTTGGCAATGCGTTCGGCGTCGCCAACGAATCTACCCAGTGACTTCAGGAAGGTGTGCAGCGGTTCGGTATCCCGCTGGACCAGCGCAAGATGGAGAAGCGTCCCAAGTGCAAAGGCTGAGCCGCAAATCCAGAAGGCGATGAAAAGATACTCAGCGTATTCCTCCAGAACGCCGAAATCCGGCATGTTTCCAGTGTGCCACCCGACTGCGCTTGCCAGAAGCAGCGCAGCGGCACCCATAGCGTGCAGCAGCCGGTGTCGCCAAAAGCCATCCGCCAAGATGCCAAGAAAAGCACGCTCGACAATTGCCCCCGCCAGTGGGGCCGATGCCGCAACCGAATGTTCCATGGTTTTGAAGCCCCACAGCTCGCCACGCGTTAGCATTTTACCGTGAGATGGTTCGATATTTCCTAATCAGACGATTAGAGTTGCAAACGGTTGAGTCGGCACTGGGCACGGCCGGGCATTAGAATCGGCTTCTGGACTGAACGGCGCTTGTCAGTCCGATATTCTCGACCCGGTCCACCACATCATTGGCGGACCTCCCGCTCTCAATTTTTGAGTGCAGTCCGTATCTTTTCGGCGTTCCCGACCAGAATCTCCGGCTTCTCCATCTCGCCCGTGTGCGGCTTCAGCGGGATGCCGTCGAAGCGCGGAATGACATGCACATGCAGATGATAGACGGTCTGCCCCGAGGCCGGCTCATTGAACTGCATGACGGTGACGCCATCGGCGCCGAAGGCCTTTTTCACCGCCAGCGCCACTTTCTGAACGGCGCTCAAGAGATGGCCGAAAATTGACGGATCGGCATCGAGAAGGTTGCGCGACGGCGCTTTCGGCACCACCAGCGTATGGCCGGGCCCCTGCGGCATCACATCCATGAAGGCGATGACCGCATCATCCTCGTAGACACGGTGCGAGGGAATTTCGCCGCGCAGGATCTTGGCGAAAATGTTGTCGGTATCGTAGGCGGCCTCGGTCATGGCGAACGCTCCGGATTGTGCCTTCGTGTAGCGAAGGCGTCGAAATTCGGCAAGATAATCGTCGCCCCCCAGCCGGCCAACCGGGGCTACTCCTCGAGATCCTTGCGGAACGGGGTATGCTCTTCCAGATATTCGCTCATCCGCTCCACCTCCTGCCGTTCGCGCCGGAGATAGTCGGCGACGGCGTTGCGCAGGCCTGGGTGCGCAATGTAGTGCGCGGAATGCATGGTCACCGGCCGGTAGCCGCGCGCCAGCTTGTGCTCGCCCTGCGCTCCCGCCTCGACCACCTTGAGCTTGCGCTCGATGGCGAAGTCGATCGCCTGGTGATAGCAGACCTCGAAATGCAGGAAGGGATGGTCCTCGATGCAGCCCCAGTTGCGGCCATAGAGTGTATCCGAGCCGATGAAATTGATCGCGCCGGCGATATAGCGCCCGTTGCGCCTGGCCATCACCAGCAGGATGTCGTCGGCCATGCGCTCGCCGATCATCGAGAAGAATTGACGATTGAGATAGGGCCGGCCCCATTTGCGACTGCCGGTGTCCATGTAGAAGGCGAAGAAATCGTCCCAGGCTTTCTCCGTGAGGTCCTTGCCGGTCAGCCGGTCGATTGAAATGCCTGGAGCAAGCGCTTCGCGCCTTTCCTTTTTCATCGCCTTTCGCTTGCGCGAGGCAAGGGTGGCGAGGAAGTCGTCATAGGTTGAAAAGCCTTCGTTGAAGAAATGGAATTGCTGGTCGGTGCGGTGCAGGAAACCGGCTGCTTCCAGCACCTCCACATCGCTCTCTTGCGCGAAGGTGACATGTGCGGAAGAGACACCGAGCTTTTGCGTCACCGCCTTCAGGCCCGCCGCGAGACCGGCCTTCACCTTGGCACTGTCCTCGCCCCTGGTGACCAGCAGGCGAGGGCCGGTGACCGGGGAGAACGGCACGGCACTTTGCAGTTTGGGATAGTAGCGGCCACCAGCGCGCTCGAACGCATCCGACCAGCCATGGTCGAACACATATTCGCCCTGGCTGTGCGATTTGAGATAACAGGGCACCGCGCCCAGCAATCTGCCCCGCCCATCCTCCAGCCTGAGATGGTGGCCCTGCCAACCAGTGCGGCGCACGGCGCATCCGGAATCCTCAAGGGCGCTCAGGAAAGCGAATGAAACCAAAGGATTGTAGCTGGTTTCTAAATCGCCGCGCGCAGTTCCCGCAAAGCCATTCCATTCATCACAGGTGAAGGCGCCGATGCCGGCGGCGACGCGGATCGAATAGTCCGCATTGGCCGTTTGTCCGTCACCCTCGTCGCCCTGATCCATGAGGCTTATTTAAGCTCCGTCCGGCCTGGTGCAAGTCACGTTTCAGACACTCAGGCGACTTTGACCAGATCGGGTTCGAACCCTTCGAACGTCATCTGATCGGCATATCTGAAGGTCAGGTCGACCGCCGGCTGGTCATGCACCGTCCAGGTGATAACAGGCATTTTCAGCCTTTCACGCACGAAGCTGACAAATGGGTTTGGCAGGTCGCCGGCGGCGTAGGAGGTGAAGGCGATCTCATGCGCCAGCATGGCGAAATGCGCCTCGATCAACCCGACGTCCTTGCCGTAGGCGGTGAGACCCCCTGGGATACCCGGCGCGTCCTTTGGAAAATCGCGGACCAGCCAATGGTCGAACGACATGATCGCCGCCTTGCCCTTGTAGCGCTTGAGCATCTTGCCGACGCTTGCCACCAGGCCTTCGTCATAGCCGGGCGTGCCTTTCAGCTCGACGACCAGTGGCACGCGGCCATCGACCAGGTCGAGCGCTTCCTGCAGCGTCGGCACATGGTCCGCCGTGCCACCGACCCTGAGCGCCGCGAGTTCAGCTGCGGTACGCTGCCAGACGAAACCATCCTGGCCGGTCAGGCGCTTGAGATCGCCGTCATGGATGATGACGGGAACGCGGTCGGACGACAGGTGCACGTCGCATTCGATGGCGTAGCCGCGTTCGGCGGCTGCGGCAAAGGCCGACAGCGTGTTTTCCCAGCGCGTCTTGTTCATGTCGTGGAAGCCGCGGTGGGCAACGGGCCGGGCGGTCAGCCAGGATAGGTCGGTCATATCTGTACCCTGGCTCATGCGACTTCGAAGATGGCTTCGATTTCCACTGCGGCATTAAGCGGCAGGCAGGCCGTGCCGACGGCGGAGCGTGCATGCTTGCCGCGCTCGCCAAGGGCGGCGACCAGGAAATCGGAGGCGCCGTTGGCAACCAGATGCTGCTCGACGAACTCGGGTGACGAGGCGACGAAAACGGTGATCTTCACCAGACGGCTGATCTTCTCGAGGTCGCCGAGTGCTGCCTTGGCCTGCGCCAGGATGTTGATCGCGCAGTATTTTGCCGCGTCCTTGCCGCCTGCCGTGTCGACGTCGCGGCCGAGCAGCCCGCTCGCCTGCAGCTTGCCGTCCTTGAGCGGCAATTGCCCGGCAGTGAACAGCAAATTGCCGGTCCTGCAATAGGGCACGTAGTTGGCGGCGGGCGCGGCGGCGACGGGAAGCGTCACGCCCAGATCGCTTAGCCGCTTTTCGATTGTTTCACTCATGGTATTTCCCTATTGCTTGGTGACGCCGCGCCGGCCGGGCCGAAATTGCTATTTTTGCCTCGCTTCCGCCACGACTTTTTTTAAGCTGGACCATCTTTCCCTGCGGCCTGCCATCAGTCGCGACGATCGGAGTACCTCATGCGCGCAACGCGCCTCGCATTCCATGCCGTCCTGTTGTCGGGGATATTCTCGATAGGCCCTGTCTTCGCAGCGCCGGCACTGCAAGCCCACCGCGCCGTCTACGATCTTACCCTGAAAAAGGCTTCCGATCAGTCCGGCATCACGGGCATATCCGGCCGCATGGTCTATGAGTTCAATGGCTCGGCCTGTGAAGGCTATACGGTGAAATTCCGATTCGTCACCCAGATCGTCACCGCCGACAACACCAGGTTGACCGACCAGCAGACGACCACTTTCGAGGATGCCGAGGGCAAGACCTTTTCGTTCGTGACAAAGTCCTTCGTCGACCAGAATCTCGACAAGGAGGTCAAGGGCATCGCCACGAAAGAGACCAAGGGCCTCAAGGTCGACATCGACAAGCCTGAAAAGAACAGCGTCGAGCTCGCGACAACCCAATTCCCGACCCAGCATCTGGTCGAACTGATCGGCAAGGCCGAAAAGGGCGAGAATTTTTACGAAACCAACCTGTTCGACGGTTCCGAAGACGCCAACAAGGTGATGACCACCACCGTCGTTGTCGGCAAGAAAACCGATGCCGACAAGGCCGACCCGGAAGCTTCGGCACTGGCAAAGCTCGCCACCGACAAATACTGGCCGGTCGACATCGCCTATTTCGACGACACCAACAAGACCGGCGAAGAGGTTCCGGAATACCGTATCAGCTTCAAGCTGCATGAGAACGGCATCACCCGCGATCTCGTCATGGACTATGGCGACTTCTCGATGACCGGCAAGCTGGTCAACCTGTCGCTGTTCGACCAGACAAAACCTTGTCCCGCCAAATAGTGCCTGTCTAGGCAGCTGATTTGCCACGGCACGGCGTGGTCGTAACGAACGACTTGAACGTGCCGCAATCGTCTCTCAACCTCTTCCAGCGTCCAGGCGCGAGGGGGATCAGCTTGAGCAGGATCGATACGTTCGTCGCGCCGCGGCCCAACCCGGCACTGATCAGGGCCATGACATCCGTCAACCGGATCGTCATGCTGCGCGGCATTCCCGGGTTTCGGGATCTGTTGCCGTTCAATCGCCTGGCCGGTCTGCGCGGCGTCTCAAATGTCCGCCATATCGACTTTCCCGACGCCGATCTTGAGCGGCTGAAGGCCAGTTGCGGGGCAGGGAAGGCGACCTTCATCACACCCAATCATCCCGAGTTCTTCACCGACTGGATGATCGACAAGGAAATCGTGTCGCAGGTCAGCCCGCTCACGGCCTCATGGGCGACCAATGGTGTCGTCAACGGCCTTGGCCGGCTGATGCAGAAGTTCTGGCTTGCCAACAATCTGATCGCCCAGATTCCCGGCAACAGCGGGGCAGCGAAGGAACACTCGATCGCCTGGGCCCTGAAAGGCCATGGCGTGCTGCTGCATCCCGAAGGCGGCGTCGGCTGGCATGCCAATGTCGTTGCGTCTTTGCTGCCGGGTGCCGTCGAGATGGGACTGGAAGCCCTCAAGCGCGGTCGGGCCACGGATTCCAATTTCAAGGTCTGGATCGCGCCCGTCGTCTGGAAGCTTGCCTTCACCGGCAACGTCGAAGCGGCACTGGCGAAGGAATGCGCCTATGTCGAGAAAAACCTCAAAATAGAACGCCAGGCGACCGACACGCTGCCGCAGCGCATTCACCATGTCTATTCGACACTGCTGGCCCGCGATGAAGCTGCCAGCGGCATGCCGTTCGACCAAGGCGCTTCCTATGCCC
>NZ_RZPW01000312.1:0-6710 GCF_003998455.1 Mesorhizobium sp. M7A.F.Ca.CA.001.08.2.1
GAACAGCTCGCTGCGCATATTGCCGATCTTGTCGATCAGCCCGCTGATGCGGATCGACAGGTTCTGTGCGCTGGCAACGACCGCGTTGATCTCGGCCTTTTCCGATGCAAGCGCCTGACGCTCGCCCGTCACTATGTCGGGCTCCTGCGGCTGGCCCACCGCCGGTGGAGGACCCAGCACCTCGATGCGATTGTTGATCTCGGTGAGCCGCGAGCGGAATACCAGCGCACTGGTGAGTGCCGCCCGCGACAGGTCCTCCAGCTGCAGACGGATCTCCACGAGTGAGGCATCGTCCTCACCGTCCTGCTGTATCTTCTTCTCGAGATCGTCCGTCTTGGCCGTTAGATCCTGGATGACCTTTTGCTGATCGGTGACCAAACCGGCCGAGCCCTGGCCGAGCGCTTGCGCCATCGCCTCAAACGAAAGCGGCGCCGAAACGACCAGCGTGAGTACCAGGATGAGACGAAGCAATCGGAAAAGCATGATTTGTTGGCGACTCATCGGCGGCAAAGGCAATTTGAAAGCCTGTCCTTGATAAAGACGGCCCTATCATGGGGCAAGCCGTCGTATCGCGAGCCCATCCGATCATTGGCCCCAACCGATCACTCACGCCGAGTGATCCCATCCCGGGCGTCGGCCAGTCGAAAGGCGATGGCGCAATATTGGCTTTGCGGATGCGGCCTGCTCTATAGTCTGCCGCATCGCCCGAACCGGATGACATCAATGGCAGAGTACTCGGCCTTTTCGCTGCTCGCGAACGCGCTCAAGGGAAACAAGGATTGGAAGCCGGCATGGCGCAAGCCTGACCCGAAGGCGTCCTATGACGTCATCATCATCGGTGGCGGCGGTCATGGGCTGGCGACCGCCTATTATCTTGCCAAGGAACACGGCATCACCAATGTCGCCGTTGTGGAAAAGGGCTGGCTCGGTTCCGGCAATGTCGGCCGCAACACCACGGCCGTGCGCTCGAATTATCTGCTGCCTGCCAACACCCGCTTCTACGAACACTCGATGAAGCTGTGGGAGAACCTGTCGCACGAGCTCAACTACAATGTCATGTTCTCGCAGCGCGGCTGCCTGAACCTGGCGCACACGCCGGCCCAATTCGACGACTATGCAAGGCGCGGCAACGCCATGCGCCATCTCGGCGTCGATGCCGAACTGATGACGAAGACTGAGATCAAACGCCTGATTCCGGCGCTCGATATCTCCGACAACGCGCGTTTCCCGGTGGTCGGCGGCCTGATGCAACGCCGCGCCGGCACCGCCCGCCACGATGCGGTGGCCTGGGGCTATGCGCGCGGCGCCGACAGGCGCGGCGTCGACATCATCGAAAATTGCGAGGTCACCGGCTTCCTGCGCGACGGCGACCGCATATCAGGCGTCACCACTTCGCGCGGCGACATCCGCGCCAGGAAGGTGGCCGTGGCGGTCGCCGGCAGCACCGGACGCGTCATGCAGATGGCCGGCATCGAGACGATGCCGATCGAGAGCCATGTGCTGCAGGCCTTCGTCACGGAATCGCTGAAGCCCTTCATCGACACGGTCGTCACCTTCGGCATGGGCCATTTCTACATGTCGCAGTCGGACAAGGGCGGCCTCATCTATGGCGGCGACATCGACGGCTACAACAGCTACGCCCAGCGCGGCAATCTGCCTGTCGTCGACGAGGTGATGAGTGAAATGCTGGCGTTGTTTCCGGGACTCGCGCGCGTGCGCATGCTGCGCTCCTGGGGCGGTGTTTGCGATATGTCGATGGACGGCTCGCCGATCATCACCGCCGGCCCCCTGCCCGGCATGTATCTCAACTGCGGCTGGTGCTATGGCGGCTTCAAGGCGACGCCGGCTTCCGGCTGGTGCTTCGCCTGGACCATCGCCAAGGACCAGCCGCACGACCTCAACGCGCCCTTCACGCTCGACCGCTTCCACCGCGGGCTGGTAATCGACGACAAGGGCCAGGGTGCAAACCCGCGGCTGCATTAGGCAATAGGTAGAGTCCAATGTTGATCACTTGCCCCTATTGCGGCCCGCGCGACGTCATCGAGTTCACCTATCAGGGTGACGGCAATCGTGAGCGTCCCGACCCCGCCTCGCAGAATTTCGAGGCGTGGAACGCCTATGTCTATGACCGGCTGAATCCGGCCGGCGACCACAATGAGATCTGGCAACATTCCGGCGGCTGCCGCGCGCATCTCAAGGTCGTGCGCAACACGCTGACGCATGAGATTTCCAGCGTTGCCTTTGCGCGCGGCGATCATGGGTCGGCCGCCCGCCACAAGGCGGAGGACAAGGCATGAGCCCGCGCCGCGCCGACACCGGCGGCCGCATCGACCGGCTGAAAACCATCCGCTTCACCTTCGACGGCACGGCCTACACTGGCCATGCCGGCGACACGCTGGCGTCAGCCCTGCTGGCCAAGGGCGTCACGTTGTACGGGCGTTCGTTCAAATACCATCGCCCACGCGGCCTGCTCACCGCAGGCGTCGAGGAACCCAACGCGCTGGTGACGGTGCTGAAGGGCGAGGTTCGCGAGCCCAACATTCCAGCGACCATGGTCGAGATCCATGACGGGCTGGTTGCCATCAGCCAGAACCGCTTTCCCTCGCTTGCCTGGGACATCAACGCCGTCAACCAGCTCGGCGGCAAGATCCTGTCGGCCGGGTTCTACTACAAGACCTTCATGGGACCGGTGTTCGGCCCGCTCAAGGGCACGCGTTTCTGGATGTTCTGCGAACACTTCATCCGCCGCGCAGCCGGTCTCGGCAGTGCCGGATCGGCGAAAGACCCGGCCCGCTACGAACGCATGAACGCCTTTTGCGACGTGCTGGTCGTCGGCTCGGGGCCGGCCGGCCTGATGGCCACCAAGGCCGCCGCCGATCAGGGTGCGCGCGTCATGCTGGCCGATCTCGAGCCGCATTTCGGCGGTTCGGCCAACTGGTCCGAGGAAACGATCGATGGCGCGCCTGCCGCCGATTGGGCGCGGCGCACCGTCGCCCAGCTCGCAGGCCGCGACAATGTCCGGCTTCTGCCGCGCACCACGGTGTGGGGTTACTACGACAACAACACGCTTGCGGCGCTCGAACGGGTCAGCGACCACAAGGAGCACCCCGGCAAGGGCGAGCCGCGCCATCGCTATTGGGCGATCCGCGCCAAATCCGTGGTCCTGGCCACTGGTGCGTTCGAGCGGCCGCTCATCTTCCCCGGCAATGACCGGCCAGGCGTGATGCTGGCGCATGCCGCCGAGCGCTATGCCAACGAATTCGGCGTGCTGCCGGGCGAGCGGATCGCGTTGTTCACCAACAATGACAGCGCCTATCGGGCGGCTGTCGCCTTGAAGAAGGCCGGCGCCGCGGTCGTCGCCATCGCCGATGTCAGGCCGGAACTTTCGCCGGAGATGCGCAAGCTGGCCGCGGAAGCCGAGGCAGAGATCTTTGCCGGCCATGCCGTCGTCGCCACCGAAGGCGGCAAGGCGCTGTCCGGCCTCAAGCTGCAGCGCTTCGACATGGCCAATGGGGCACTCATCGGTGATGCGCGCAGTATCCATGCCGATTGCCTGCTGATGTCCGGCGGCTGGTCGCCGACCATCCATCTGGCCAGCCAGGCCGGCGCCAAGGCAGAATGGAACGCCGCGCGGCAGGCTTTCCTGCCGCCAAAGCCGACACAGAGCTGGATCGGCGCAGGCGCCTTCACCGGAAGCTTCTCGACGGCCGAAGCCATCGCCGAAGGCCGCGCCGCCGGCCTCGCCGCCGCAGGCGGGCAGAGCACACCGTCCATGCTGCCGACCGTCGAAGCAGTGCCTGGCGATCCCGACCCCGCCCCGGTGTTCGAGATCAGGGCCAAGGGCAAGAGCTTTGTCGATTTCCAGCACGACGTCACGGCCGAGGACGTGCGGCTGGCTCACCGGGAAGGCTTTGTCTCGGTCGAGCATCTCAAGCGCTACACCACGCTCGGCATGGCGACCGACCAGGGCAAGAGCTCCAACGTGCCTGGCCTTGCCATCATGGCCGAGGCGCTGGGCAAGCCGATCCCCGAGGTCGGCACGACACGCTTCCGGCCGCCCTTTGCTCCGGTGTCGATCGGCTCGCTGGCTGCCGAGCGTTTTGGCGACCTGAAGCCAGAACGATTGACGCCGATGCATGACTGGCATCTGGCCAATGGCGCGACGATGTATTCCGCCGGCCTCTGGTACCGGCCGATGATCTATGGGCTTTCAGGCGAAACGGTCGAGCAGGCCTATGTGCGCGAAGCCAAGGCGACGCGCGAAAGCGCCGGCATCGTCGATGTCTCGACACTGGGTAAGATCGCGGTGCAAGGCCCTGATGCCGCCGCATTCCTCGACCGCGTCTACACCAACATGTTTTCGACGCTGGCCGTCGGCAAGGCCCGCTACGGGCTGATGCTGCGCGAGGACGGCCTCGCCTTCGACGATGGCACCACCTGGCGGCTCGGCGAGCAGGATTTTCTGATGACCACCACCACGGCCAACGCCGGCAAGGTGATGCAGCATCTGGAATATTTCCTCGACGTGATCTGGCCGGACCTGAAAGTCCACGTCACCTCGGTGACAGACGAATGGGCAGGTGCCGCGATCGGCGGCCCGAAGGCCAGGCAGATCCTCGCCGCCTGTGTCACCGGCACGTCGGTCGACAACGCCACCTTGCCCTTCATGGGCATCGTGCGCGGCGAAATATCAGGCGTGCCGGTGATGATCTGCCGGCTGTCCTTCTCCGGTGAAATGGCCTTCGAGGTCTATTCCGGCGCCGGCCATGGCACCCATGTCTGGAAAGCGCTTGTCGAAGCCGGCAAGCCGTTCGGGCTGGTCACCTACGGTCTTGAGGCATTGGGCACCATGCGCATCGAAAAGGGCCATGTCACCGGCGCCGAGATCGACGGCCGCACCACGGCGCGCGACCTGCATCTCGACTGGATGCTGTCGAAGAAGAAGCCGTTCATCGGCTCGGCGATGATGGACCGCGAAGGCTTGATCGCATCGGACCGCCTCGAACTGGTCGGCCTGATCGCCCTCGATAACCGGCCGCTCAACGGTGGCGCCCACATCGTCGAGGAGGTTGACGAAGCCAATCCGCACGACTCCATCGGCCATATCACCGCCTGCTGCTATTCGCCGGCGCTCGGCAGACATATCGCGCTGGCGCTGGTCGAGGGCGGCAAGGCACGGCACGGCACGCGCGCCCACGTCTCCGATCCCTTGCGCAACCGGTTCGGACCGGTCGAGATCGTCTCCAACCACTTCTTCGATCCGGACGGGAGCCGCATGCATGGTTGAGCACCAATCCCCGCTTGAGCCGGAATTTCACGTCGGCTCGCACGGCAATTTCGAGCATGGCGTCGAGATCATCCTGACCGAGGCGAGGCCGGGCTCGATCGTGCAACTCGCCGCCTGGCCCGGCGAGGAGAAGAGGCTGATCGCAGCCATCCGCACCGTCACCGGGCTGGCGCTTCCCGATGGCGCCGGCGGCGGAGTGAACGACGGGGTCAAGTCGGTGTTCGGCTTCGCGCCGGGGAAGTTCACCGTTGCCGACGAGGCCGAAGGGCTGGCCGCTGCCTTTGCCAAGGTGGTGACCTCGGCCATCGGCACGGTGACCGATCTCTCGCACGGCCGCACCGCCATCCGTATTGCCGGGCCGAAGGCCGAATGGGTGCTGGCGAAATTCTTCGCCATCGACTTTTCGCTGCCGGCCTTTCCCAATGGCGCCGGCCGCTCGACCGCTCATCACGACGTCTTCGCCCAGATCCAGCGCACCGGCGCCGACCAGTTCGACATCTATGTCTTCCGCTCGTTTGCACGCTCGTTCTGGAAGGCGCTCTGCCACGCCAGCGAGGAAGTCGGCTACGAGGTGCAATAGGCGGCGCCGAACGGTCGCATCGCTCCTGCTTCTGGCATCAACGCCAGCCGTTTCTGCCGCTAGAGAATCAGGCCGCAGGCGCCCATGGTGCGAAAACGCGGCCGCCCAACCGGCACAGGGGATATGAAATCCCTTCTTCAAGAGTCGGCACATTCGTTTGGTTCGAACATCTCCATGACCGCAGAACTATCCGCCGGCGCCACGGACCGCGCCGATGTGCCGGCCAGAGCCTTGCTCCTGCTGCCGCTGACGGTCGCCTGCGGCGTGTTCATGACCAGCCTCGACCAGAATGTCGTGGTGACCGCGCTGCCGGGCATCAGCGAAAGCCTCGGCCGTCCGCCCAGCCAGCTCGGCCTGCTGATCACCGTCTATGTCGCCAGCCTGATCATCTCGATGCCGCTTGGCGGCTGGGCCGCCGACCGCTTCGGCCTGCGCAACGTCTACTGCTTTGCCTTGCTGGTGTTCGCCGCCTCGTCGGCGCTTTGCGGGCTGTCCGACAACATCTGGACGCTGGTTGGTGCGCGTGCGTTGCAAGGCTTCGGCGGCGCCTTGATGGGCACACTCGGCCAGGTCGTCATCCTGTCGACTTTTCCGCGCAGCCGAACGCTCAAGATCAACATGTACATCTCGCTGGCCGGCCAGTCCGGACCGTTGGTCGGTCCGCTCGTCGGCGGTGCGCTGACCACCTACATTTCCTGGCGCTGGATCTTCTTCATCAACGTGCCGTTCGCGCTGGCGGCGGCAATTCTTGCCGCCTCGCTGTTTCCGACGATGACCAAGCCCGTGCGCACGCCGTTCGATTTTCCGGGCTTCGTGCTGGTCGGCAGCGGCATGGTCCTGCTG
>NZ_RZPW01000313.1:0-6666 GCF_003998455.1 Mesorhizobium sp. M7A.F.Ca.CA.001.08.2.1
CGTACAGGCTCTTCCATGCCGCCTTCGGCCACATGAAGGTCTTGTAGTAGAAGCCGGCCGAAAACATCGGCGACGCGATGTCGTTGACCGCACCGACGTCGAAGGACAGCGACGGCCAGCGGTTCTGCGACTGCGCCTCGAGCCCGTCATAAAGCTCCTGCACAGTCGCGCGCACGTTCGGCGTCTTGCGTGCCGCGTCGCGCCTGATTTCGACCAGCGCGTTCGGCTCCTCGGCGCCCGCCGACAGGATGCCGCGCGGACGGTGGTACTTGAACGAACGGCCGACCAGATGGACGCCATTGGCGAGCAGCGCCGAGGCCAGCGTGTCGCCCTCGATGCCGGCATAGGACTGGCCATCGAAGCTGAAACGCGCGGTCTTGGCTTGGCTGAAGCGGCCGGCGCCGGAAATGCGGTACGACGCGCCGCTCATTTGCCAACTCCCGGCAGCTTGGAGGGTTTGGGTTCGCCGGCCTTGTAGGTCATGACGAACCTGTCGGTGACGGTGTCGCGCACGGCGTTGAAGAAGCGCGCGCAGCCATGCATGTGCCGCCACCGCTCATAGATGATGCCCTTGGGGTTGGAGCGGATGAAGAAGAACTTTTCGAAATCGTCGTCGCTCTCGCCGGCCATATTGGCCGAGCGCGCAATATGCGCCTCGCCGGCGTTGCGGAACTCGAGTTCCGGACGCTCTTCCTCGCAATAGGGGCAGCGGATGAGAAGCATTTGTTCGTTCCTACAATTCGCCGTGGCCGACGCGGGCGCCCGCCGGTTGATCGCAAAGCTTCTGTCCCAGGGTCGCGAACGGCGCGACGAGCCGGATGCGTTCCTCCACGCTTGCAGCGGGACGAAACAGATCGCGCGACGCCATGTTGCCGAGAGTGAGTTGCATCGGATCGGTGGTGACGATGACTTGACGCGGCTGGAATGTCTCGTCTTCGTCAAGCCCTTCGGGACGTCCCTCGAAGAACATCACCACCCGCTGGCCGCCGCTCCAGACGCAGGCCAGCGTGCCGTCGTCGACCGAAAACGGCCAGACGGTCTCGTTGCCGGTGCGGCTGATCGGTTGCGTGCGCACTTCGTCAGCCGACGGAAAATGGAACATGCCCCGTTCCCCCGCCAGCACGTGTTCCCCCGCCAGCATCAGCGGCATCGCGACAGCCATCCCAGCCATCATCAGTGCGCCACCGCCGCCGCCGCCGCCTCGTCGATGAGCCGGCCGGTGCGGAAGCGCTCGATGGTGAAGGGCGCGTTGATCGGATGCGGATCGTCTTTGGCGATGGTGTGAGCAAAGACATGGCCCGAGCCCGGCGTCGCCTTGAAGCCGCCGGTGCCCCAGCCGCAATTGACATAAAGGCCGGGCACCGGCGTCTTGGCCAGGATCGGCGAGCGGTCGGGCGTGACGTCGACGATGCCGCCCCACGAGCGCAGCATCTTCATGCGCGTGAAGATCGGGAACATCTCGCAGATGGCGTCCAGCGTGTGCTGCAATATGTGCAGGCCGCCGGTCTGCGAATAGGAGACGTACTGGTCGGTGCCGGCGCCGATCACCAGCTCGCCCTTGTCGGACTGCGAGATATAGGCGTGCACCGTGTTCGACATGACCACGCAGGGCACCACCGGCTTGACCGGTTCCGACACCAGCGCCTGCAGCGGATAGCTTTCCAGCGGCATGCGCACGCCGGCCATATTCATGATGACGGAGGAATGGCCGGCGGCAACGACGCCGACCTTCTTGGCACCGATGAAGCCGCGCGTCGTGTCGACGCCCAAAACCGCGCCATTGGCCGCCCGCTTGACCCCGGTGACCTCGCAATTCTGAATGATATGGACGCCGCGCGCCGAGGCGCCGCGCGCATAGCCCCAGGCAACCGCATCGTGGCGCGCCGTGCCGCCGCGCCGCTGCAGCGCCGCACCGACCACCGGATAGCGCGCATCCCTGGAGGTGTTGAGCGGCGGGCAGAATTCCTTCGCCTGCTCCGGCGTCAGCCACTCATTGTCGATACCGTTCAGCCGGTTGGCGTGCACGTGGCGCTTCAGCACCTGCACGTCGTGCACATTGTGCGCGAGCATCATGACGCCGCGCGCCGAATACATGACGTTGTAGTTGAGCTCCTGGCTCAGCCCATCCCACAGCTTCAGTGCATGGTCGTAGATGCCGGCGCTCTCGTCATAGAGATAGTTGGAGCGGATGATGGTGGTGTTGCGGCCTGTGTTGCCGCCGCCGAGCCAGCCCTTTTCCAGCACCGCGACATTGGTGATGCCGTGAACCGTGGCGAGGTAATAGGCGGTGGCCAGGCCATGGCCGCCGGCGCCGACGATGATGACGTCGTATTCTTTCCTGGGCTCAGGCGAGGACCACTGTTCTTCCCAGCCCTTGTGGCCGCGCATGGCTTCACGGGCGATGGCGAATACCGAATATTTCTTCAACGTCCCAACCTCGCCCCAAAAAGGCTTCGCGAATGGCGGCCGGCGTTCAGTCGGTCCCGGCGCGCGAGGTGTATCACTAGCGAAACAGCGCTTCCACCCTTGCGCTGTTTGCGACGGCGCTTGCCGTTTTGCGCCGTGGTGAAAAAGACGCATCCGGCGCGTCGGCGCTTTCCAGCATCTTGGCGGGTATCGGGTGGCTCGCTTTGCCTCGATCTGCGACCAAGCATCCCAACTGCCGGTCAAGCCGGCGCGAAGAAAAGGATGCAAAAATGTTCGCACTCGCCAACAAGGTCGCCATCGTCACCGGCGCCAGTTCCGGCATCGGCCGCGCCACGGCAAAACTCTTTGCCGAGGAAGGCGCCAAGGTCATCGTCGCCGCCCGCCGCCAGGCCGAGCTCGACGCGCTTGTCGCCGAAATCGCGGATGCCGATGGCATCGCCATCGCGCTTGCGGGCGATGTCCGCGACGAAGCCTACGCAAAGGCCCTTGTCGATCTGGCGGTCGAAAAATTCGGCGGGCTCGACATCGCCTTCAACAATGCCGGCGCTGTCGGCCTGATGGGACCGATAGCCGAACTGCCGCTGGAAGGCTGGCGCGAGACGCTCGACACCAATCTCACCAGCGCGTTTCTCGGCGCCAAATACCAGGTGCCGGCAATGGTCGAGCGTGGCGGTGGTTCGCTGATCTTCACCTCCACCTTCGTCGGCCACACAGTCGGCATGCCAGGCATGACCAGTTATGCCGCGAGCAAGGCCGGCCTGATCGGACTGACACAGGTGCTTGCCGCCGAATACGGCCCGAAAGGCGTGCGGGTCAACGCGCTGCTGCCCGGCGGCACAGACACGCCGGCGGCAACCTTCAAGACTCCGGAATCACGGGCCTTCGTCGAAGGCCTGCATGCGCTCAAGCGTGTCGCGATGCCGGAGGAGATCGCCCGCTCGGCGCTCTATCTCGCCTCCGATGCCTCGAGCTTCACCACCGGAGCGGCTCTGTTTGCCGATGGCGGCGTGTCGATCAACCGGACGTGAGCAATTCCAGCGGCGGGATGCATGTTCACGGACAAGACTGGCGGCTGGCGCTTGCTGCCGCCGAGCCAGCCCTCTGCAGCACGGCGACGAAAGGGCGGAGGCGACAACGAGCGTCACCCGTCTCTTCCTTCTTCTACACCCCTGCCGCGATGATCCGACCAATGGCCTGGACGAATTTCTGCGTGAAATCTCAGTCTCCAGGGATGCCGGAGCCAAATTCCATCTCGCTATTTTTGCCGCGATCTGACCGCCAGAGAGGCGATGAAAACCACTGCAAAAAATATAGACGTAAAGCCAAACCAGTACAGTCGCACAATATTCTGCGGCCACATCTGAGACATCGGTTCAGAACTCGAATAGACAAAATCCACCGTTTGAAACACTATCGACACTATAGTAAGTAGCGTAATGAACGTCAGCAGAATCTGGATGATACCTTCGTATTTCGACGTTCTTTCGTCATATCGTCTTGAGACAGACGACTTGACGTCCTCGATGTAGCCGGACGTCGCGCCGACGAGCTCATCGCCCTTCCACCCATTCCAAAGCGATTGATAGAGGTTGCGCTCCTCTGCCCATTCGCAGACCGAAATGCTGTCGGCCTCATAGGTCAGCGCGCGGATCAGGTCGCTTTGCCTGTCGATTTCCTTGATGGTCTTGGCAAGCACGCTCGCCTTGGCCTCGTCGGCGATCAGGTTCAGGAACCTTTGCTGTACCCCGTCACGAAGGTCACGGATGAGGTTCCAGTGGTAATTCACATGGAAAACCATCTCCTTGAAAATCTTGTACGCCTCGTCCGGATCATCGGTTATGAGCCCGAAGATGGAATAGCCCGATATCACCCGTGAATTTTTCCCACTGGCGTATTCTATGTCGATGAATTGCTGATCGTCCTTTACCTTGTAATGTTTCCCGGCATCGACAGGGCAATCCGCAGATTGCCCCTCCGGGAAGATGGCGAAGAACTCCGCATAGCTGCCGCACAGGGAGACTTTCGAAATTTGCGCATCTTCGGGTGAAACCCCGGCAAAGCGGGCTATTTTGTCGAGCGCCGATTGATCCAGGATGGAAATGCCTTCAGGGATTTTTCCCCTGCTGAAAAGCCGCGGAAAAAATTCCTGGTACATATCAATGATATTGTCCAACGTCTTGGCGTCACAGCCTTTAAATTCTACAATCGTAAATATGTTACAAAGAAATACGCCATAATCTCTGGATTCATATTCGACACTGGTTGCGACCGACACAACCGTTTTAGCGGAAGAAAGGCCGTTTCTTGCTATTTCTTCTATGTATTCACTTCTTGAATTTACGACAAAGTAGCTATTCTTTCTTCGCGCAATTCGGTCCACGGCTATCGGCCTGAGATATGCTCCTTCGAAGGCGGGATTGTCCTCCAGCGCAATTTTCTGCTGCCTGAGCGTGTTGTTCGTCGACGAAATCTCATGTCCAAAAAACATCGGCACTGACGTGCAAAATTCGACCTTCAAATCGGCCCCCTCTTCGGATCATCCTCCAACGCCAGGAGGCTGCCCGAGTAATCCCACCCCAATTGCCGCAAGCTTGATTTTAATTGAACCGATGAGCAAGCATTTTCCCGCCTTGATAACTAATTAAACAGCAGCTTAAACAGCAGCCGCTACCGCGAGATGCGGGATTTCCGCCAACGCCGCCGGGATGCGCTAGGCCAGCCGCTGACGTCTGCGGGCATCAATACCTTTTGCCCAGAGCGATTCCGCTGTGGACAGCGCGGCATGATTCTGCTATCAGCCGCCACAATTCGTGGTGTAAACCGCCGCGGAGGCTAGCGGCTATGACCGCTTGCCTGTTGATATCAAACCCGAAAGACAGGATTGCCCGTGCAGGTACTCGTCCGCGACAATAACGTTGATCAGGCGCTTCGCGCTCTCAAGAAGAAGATGCAGCGCGAAGGCATTTTCCGCGAAATGAAGATGCGCGGTCACTACGAGAAGCCGTCCGAGAAGCGCGCCCGCGAAAAGGCTGAAGCCGTTCGCCGCGCCCGCAAGCTGGCCCGCAAGCGCGCCCAGCGCGAAGGCCTGCTGCCGATGACGCCGCGCCCTGTTGCTGCCGGCGCCGCTGGTGGTGCAGCTGGCGCTCCGCGTCCGCCGCGGTTCTAACGCCAATTTTTCGTCCTTTTCGAAGGATATCAGAGGTGGCGCGATGTGGAATCGCCGCCACCTTTTTGTTTTGATGTGACCGGTCCGGAGGGGGAGCCGGATCTGAACGACGCGGCTTGAAGTGAGGACAGGGCAGACATGAACGCAACGAGCGTGGAGCGCGGGACCGCATTGCGTGGTTTCGCCCTGACAGCGGCCCTGCTCTCCGGACTGGCGCTTGCCGGCTGCCAAACGGCGGGCCCGACCGGTGAATTCAACAACATCGACAAGGCGCAAGGCTCGAGCGAGAACATTTCCTCGCTGTCGGCGGTCATCCAGCGCAATCCCCAGGATCCCGAAGGCTACAATGTGCGCGGCTCGGCCTATGGCCGTGGCGGCCAATACCAGGCGGCGCTCAAGGATTTCAATCAAGCCATCCAGCTCAATCCGAATTTCTTCCAGGCCTATTCGAATCGTGCGCTCATCCAGCGCTTCCTCGGCAACCAGGAAGCCGCACTCGCGGACTACAACCGTTCGATCCAGATCAACTCGAACTATGACGCCGCCTATATCGGCCGCGGCAATCTCTACCGCAAGGCGGGTCGCACCCAGGACGCCTTCAACGACTTTCAGAAGGCGATCCAACTCGATACGACCGACGCGCGCGCCTACCACAATCGAGGCCTGATCTATCAGAGCCAGGGCCAGCACAAATTCGCCATCGAGGATTTCTCGACCGCCATCTCGCTGGCGCCGGACGCCGCCGAGCCCTACAACGGCCGCGGCCTCTCCTATCTGGCAACCAATGACGAGGACAACGCCTTCTCCGATTTCAACATGGCGATCAAGCTCGACGGCAAGAACGCCGAGGCCTGGGCCAACCAGGCGCTGATCTACGAGCGGCGCGGTGACAAGGCCAAAGCCGCGAAATCCTATAAGGAAGCCGTTCGCCTCGACCCGACCTACCAGCCGGCCAAGGATGGCCTCGCCCGCGTCAGCTGATCTCGGTTTCGGCAAACGCTTCCCATACAAAGCCGCGTGACATCCAAGTGCCGCGGGATCCTTGGCGTGTCCGAAAAGACGCACTTCGCAAC
>NZ_RZPW01000314.1:0-6660 GCF_003998455.1 Mesorhizobium sp. M7A.F.Ca.CA.001.08.2.1
GAACAAGGCCGTTGGCGAGAAGCGCCGCAGCAATGCGGTCAACGCTGCCGGCGGGCGTAATCATCCCTTCTTGTCCGGATCGGAGAACGCGCTCCGCCAGACTTCCTTGTGGATGATGTTGGCGACTTTAGCCCCGCCTGACTCGGGCTCCTTTCAAGTGAAGGCGTCGGGCATCGACCCCTTCTTCTTGGCGATGAAGTCCTTCAACGCTTCGTCGATGCTCGGATCGAGATGCGGCGCCTCATAGCTTTCCAGCCAGCGGCGCGCGAGTTCGTTGGCGCGCTGCGGCGCTGTCTTCTCGCCTTCGGCCAGCCACTGCTCGTAGGAATTGTTGTCGGCGATGTTGGAGCGGTAGAAGGCGGTCTGGAAATTGGCCTGGGTGTGGTCGCAGCCGAGATAGTGGCTGCCCGGCCCGACCTGGCGGATGGCGTCCATCGCCTGGCCGTTTTCCGACAGGTCGACGCCTTCGGAGAATTTCTGCGTCATGCCGAGCTGGTCGATGTCCATCATGAACTTTTCGTAGCAGGAGGCCAGCCCGCCCTCGAGCCAGCCGGCCGAGTGCAGCACGAAATTGGTGCCGGCCAGGATGGTCGAGTTCAGCGTGTTGGCGCTTTCATAAGCCGCTTGTGCATCCGGAACCTTGGACGCGCAGAGCGAGCCGCCGGTGCGGAACGGCAGGCCGAGACGGCGCGCCAGCTGTGCGGCGCCATAAGACACCAGCGACGGCTCCGGCGTGCCGAAGGTCGGCGCCCCGGACTGCATCGAGATCGACGAGGCGAAGGTGCCGAACAGCACCGGCGCGCCTGGCCGGATGAGCTGCGTGAACGACGCGCCGGCCAGCACTTCGGCCAGAACCTGCGTCAGCGTGCCGGCAACCGTCACCGGGCTCATCGCGCCGGCGAGGATGAACGGCGTGACGATGCAGGCCTGGTTGTGGCGCGCATAGACCTTCAGCGCACCGAGCATGGTCTCGTCGAACACCATCGGCGAGTTGGCGTTGATCAGGCTGGTCAGCACCGTGTTGTTCTCGACGAAATCGTCGCCGAACACGATCTTGGCCATGGCGACGGTGTCCTCGGCGCGTTCCGGCGCGGTCACCGAGCCCATGAACGGCTTATCGGAATATTTGATGTGGCTGTAGATCATGTCGAGGTGGCGCTTGTTGACCGGCACATCGACCGGCTCGCATACCGTGCCGCCCGAATGGTGGATCGACGGCGCCATATAGGCGAGCTTAACGAAATTCTGGAAATCCTCGATCGTCGCGTAGCGCCTGACACCGTCGAGGTCACGCACGAAGGGCGGGCCATAGACCGGCGCGAACACGGTGGCATTGCCACCGATCTGCACCGAACGCTCGGAATTGCGGGCGTGCTGGGTGTAGACGGACGGTGCGGTCTTGAGCAGCGAACGGCACAGCCCCTTCGGGAAATGCACGCGCTCGCCCTTGACGTCGGCGCCGGCCTCTTTCCACAGTTGCAGCGCTTCTGCATCGTCGCGGAAGATGATGCCGATCTCCTCGAGCACCGTGTCGGTGTTCTTCTCGATCAGCGCCAGGCCTTCCTCGTCCAGCACCTCGTAAACGTTGATCTTGCGCTTGATGTAGGTGAGCTGCGTGCCCGGGCCTCCGCCCGAACGCGCGGCCCGCCGGGCAGCAGCCCCGCCGCTGGCGCCGCGCCCACGTCGCGCGTTTGACGCTTCCTGATCGACTGCCGCGTGTTCGCTCATGGTGTTCTTCCCTGAATCTGTTCTTGTCTGGAATCCATAGCGGCTGCTCTCGCCGCTTCTTGCCAGATCGTAGCCATGCACCCTATTCGAAACGGCCCGCCAGCGCCAACGCCTGTCGCAAAATCGACAAGAATTCCAAGAGAGTTACGGTCGCTTTCCTTTTGCGGGAAGTCGCAAATCAGCTATGGATACATGCCCTCAGCGGGTTAGGTATGAACGCGAAGATATGTGCCTTGCGACATGGTCGCGATGCCGGCAGGAGCTCGATACAAATGTCCGACGACGAGATCATCCTTTCCGAACTTTCCGACGACGAGTTGGTGCAGCAGATGCACGACGATCTCTATGACGGGCTGAAGGAAGAGATCGAAGAAGGCACCAACATCCTGCTCGAGCGCGGCTGGGCGCCTTACAAGGTGCTGACCGAGGCGCTGGTCGAAGGCATGCGCATCGTCGGCGAGGATTTTCGCGACGGCATCCTGTTCGTGCCGGAAGTGCTGCTTTCCGCCAATGCGATGAAGGCGGGCATGTTCATCCTGCGCCCGCTGCTCGCCGCCACCGGCGCGCCCAAGCAAGGCAAGATGGTCATCGGCACCGTCAAGGGCGACATCCACGATATCGGCAAGAACCTTGTCGGCATGATGATGGAGGGCGCTGGCTTCGACGTCATCGATCTCGGCATCAACAATGCGGTCGAGAAATATCTCGATGCGATCGAACAGCACCAGCCCGACATCATCGGCATGTCGGCCCTGCTGACCACGACCATGCCCTATATGAAGGTCGTCATCGATACGATGAAGGAAAAAGGCATCCGCGACGATTATGTCGTGCTGGTCGGCGGCGCACCGCTGAACGAGGAATTCGGCAAGGCCGTCGGCGCCGATGCCTATTGCCGCGACGCGGCGGTGGCGGTCGAGACCGCGAAGGACTTCATGAAGCGCAAGCACAATGTGCGCGCTTCGGCCTGATTGGCCCATTCGGCCCGGACGACAGGAGAAGCCGCGCCCTTGCAGCGCGGCTTTTTTGTTACCAGATGATGAGGTGGCCGCGTGCGGATCAGGGCTTGGTGACGGTGTCCTCGACCGCCTTGGCCGTCGATTTGACATCCCTGCCGACGCCACGGACGGTGTTCGCGCAGGCCGCAAGGGCCAAGGCGCAGGCCAGGATGGCAATCGGCGTGATGCGTAGCAGTTTCATGGACGGTGTCTCCCTCAACAGATAAATTAGCGCCACAACAACGAAGGCCGCTCGACTGGTTCCATGGCCAAGACGCAAAAAACGAAACCGAATCAAGACGACAGGCTGCTCGTCATCGCCTGCGGGATGATTGCGCGCGAAGTTCTGGCCGTCAAGGAACAGCTCGGGCTGGATCACCTCGACCTGACCTGCCTGCCGGCGGAATTCCATTTCTACCCGGACCGCATCGCACCGGCCATGGACAAGGCGATCGAGAAAGCCAAGACGGAAGGCTACAGCAACATCTTCGTCGGCTATGCCGATTGCGGCACCGGCGGTCTGCTCGACCGCATCTGCGAGAAGCATGGCGTCGAGCGCATGGCCGGCCCGCATTGCTTCGCCTTCTACCAGGGCATGGAGGCCTATGCGAAAGTCGCAGACGACGACATGATGTCGTTCTACATGACCGACTTCCTCTGCCGGCAGTTCGACGCTTTCTTCATGAAACCGCTCGGCCTCGACAAGCACCCGGAGTTGATCAAGGACTATTTCGGCAATTATGAGAAGCTGATCTACCTCGCCCAGACCAACGATCCGGAACTCGACAAGGTCGCCGAAAAAGCCGCCAGAATGCTCGGTCTCGTCTATGAACGCCGCGCCACCGGTTATGGCGACCTGACGGCCGGGATGGCGCAGGCGGCTGCAGGCGCCTGAAGCAATTCTTGCCCCGCGATGACTCAAGGCTAGATGACAGGCCGCCGTGGACGGGTAAGGTGTGCGCCACAAGCAAACAGACTGCCAGCCATGGAAACGCACTGATGACCCCTCGCCTCTTGATAGCTGCACTCGGCCTCCTCTGTTTGGCCCTGCCCGCCCATGCCGACGGCGAGATACAGAAACTCATCACCCCGGCCGACAAGACGCGGCTCGACAAATATGGCGAGACCCGCAAGGCAGCCCTTGCCGAGGCGAAGACAGGCAACCCGGCCGAGGTCAAGCAACTCGATGCCCTGTTGGCAAAGCCGCTGGTGGCCTTTTCCGACAAGGACCTGACCGGCAACTGGCAGTGCCGCACCATCAAGGCCGGCGGACCTTTGCCGCTCGTCATCTATGGCTGGTTCAAGTGCAAGGTGACCGATGACGGTTCCGGCTGGCGGCTGGAGAAGATCAGCGGCTCGCAGCGCACCAGGGGCCGTTTCTTCGACGATGGCGAGAAACGCGCGATCTATCTCGGCTCCTTCTATGTCAACAGCGATCCGGCAAAGCCCTATGGCAGCGGTCCGCAAACCGACCAGGTCGGCTACGCCTTCCGCAACAGCGCCAAGGAATGGCGCATCGAATTTCCGGCGCCCTACTATGAATCGAAGCTCGATATCATCGAATTCAAGCGCTGACTGTGTATCGAAGAGCTGATCACCAAGGATTAACCCGGACACCCTAGCATCCCGTCTATTGTCGAGAACGGTTGCTTGGAGGGGACAAGATCCATGGCAGCATCAGAATCCAATACGCGTCCGATCGTGGTCGTCACCGGAGGCGGCCAGCATGTCTGGGCTATGATCAATGCAATCGCCGACCGCGTAGGTCCTGTCAGCGTCGTCCTCGAAACGCCTGAATCCAAAAAGCAATTGCTGCGTGGCCGGGCTCGCCGCCAAGGCTGGATCTCCGCCATCGGCCAGCTTGGCACGATGGTACTGAGTAGGTTGGGCAAGCGATTCCTGGCCGGCCATAGCGCGCGACTGATTGCCGAGGAGAAGCTGGAGGTTGAGCCGCGACCAGGCCAGGAGATCATCCAGGTAGCCTCGGCCAATGGGCTTGAGTGCCTGCAGGCGATCCAGAAGATCCGGCCAGGCGTTGTGCTGCTCAACGGTTGCCGACTAATCTCGGCTGAGATGCTGAGCAAAATGCCCTGCCCGGTGCTCAACTACCATGCGGGCATCACGCCGAAATATCGCGGCATGAATGGCGGCTATTGGGCTCTGGTATCAGGCGATGCGGAGAATTTCGGCACGACTGTCCACCTCGTCGACGCTGGCGTCGACACTGGTGGCGTGCTGAAGCAGGCGCGCGGCAGATCGAAAAAAGGCGACACCATCTCAAGTCACGCGCTACGCCAGACGGCGTTCTCGCGCGACATCTGCGTCGAGGCTGTCAGCGATGCACTGGCTGGAAAACTCACGACGATCGATCCCGGCCTGCCTTCGAAACTCTGGTATCATCCGACGATCTGGTTCTACGTCTGGACGGGCCTCAGAACTGGCATCTGGTAGCGCGTTTTTCGTCCTGGACGGCATACTGCGCGCCAGCGTTTCCGACGCGCTGGACCGGGCGCCGGCACACGCCGCAAACGAATAAACCCACCTTTCATTTTACGACATCGAAATGCGTCGCTTTTGAATGCGCGCGCGTCGTCCCATAACAAGCGGCACCACTGCGCTTGCGGCAATGCTCGATAGTTCGAGGAGTGAGAATTCATGGCCGATCTGATCGTCGTCTACTGGCGCGACATCCCTGCCCAGGTGATCGTCAAGAAGGGCCGGCAGAACGCCAAGCGCGAACTGCCGCTGCGCTTTACCGAGGCGATCGACATGTGCGCCATGCGCACCGGCGCCGGCGGTACAGACGACTATCTGGCCGAATGGCGCAAAGCCGATCCCATTCCGGTCGGCGACGACCTCGAAGCCGAAGTCGAGAAGGCATTCAACGACATCGACACGAGATATGACCGCGAGCGGCTGGTCGCTCTGGTCAAGGCGGGCGGCAAAGAAAATGTCTGAAACCATTCCTGCCAAGGAGAGGCCGGCTGTTACCCAGGCCACTCTGGTCAAGAAGGCAGCGCCGAAATCCGACTACAAGCCGGCCGACGTATCGCCGCAGCGGCGCGTGCAGCGTTCCTTCGCGGTCAGATTATGGTCTGTGCGGCACTCGCGATTACTCGAATGGTTCTACGCCAAATTCGCCGACATGTTCCTGCTCCTCCATCCCTTATGGAAAGGCATAGGCTATGGCCGTGTCGAAGGGCCGATCAAATTTGTCGAGAAGCGCGTCAAGGGCTTCATGTTCGACTGCCGCATGTGCGGCCAGTGCATCTTGTCCTCGACAGGCATGTCGTGTCCGATGAACTGCCCCAAGCAATTGCGCAACGGCCCTTGCGGCGGTGTCCGCGCCAACGGCAATTGCGAGGTCGAGCCCGATATGCCCTGCGTCTGGGTCAAGGCCTGGGAAGGCTCGCAGAACATGGTGCACAGCGACAGAATCCTGACCGTGCAGAAGCCGGTTGACCAGTCGCTGCGTGAAACCTCGGCCTGGCTGCGGGTGACCGCTCAGGCGGCCACCGCGCGCGAAGCCGCCGCTGCCGCCAAGAATGAGGCGGCCAGCACCGGGGCGTCGGCATGATCGGCCGCCAGCGCGACGAAAACCCGGCCGGCATCCACCTGCCGCTCGAACCCCTGCCCGGCCACACCTCGCGCGGTCGGCTGGAGCGCGTACTGCGGCGCGGCGAGTTCGCTGTGACGACGGAACTCAACCCGCCCGACAGCGCCGATCCGGAAGACGTCTACAACAGGGCGAAAATCTTCGACGGCTGGGTCGACGCCATCAACGCCGTCGATGCATCGGGCGCCAACTGCCACATGTCCTCGGTCGGCATCTGCGCACTTTTGACCCGCATGGGCTATGCGCCGATCATGCAGATCGCCTGCCGCGACAAGAACCGCATCGCCATCCAGGGCGACGTGCTGGGCGGGGCTGCGA
>NZ_RZPW01000315.1:0-6640 GCF_003998455.1 Mesorhizobium sp. M7A.F.Ca.CA.001.08.2.1
GCCTATGGCAATGGCCGCTCCTACGGCGATTCCTGCCAGAACGGGGCCGGAGCGGTCGTCGATATGCGATCGCTGAACCGGATCCACGCCTTCAACGCCGAAACCGGTGTTCTCAAGGCGGATGCCGGCGTGCTGTTGTCCGACATCATCGCCCACGCTGCCCCCTACGGCTTCTTCCCCGCCGTTGTGCCAGGCACACAATTCGTCACGCTCGGCGGGGCCATCGCCAATGACGTGCATGGCAAGAACCATCACCGGCGCGGCACCTTCGGCTGCCATGTCGAGAGCTTCACGCTGCTCAGGTCCGATGGAAAGACCCATCGCTGCTCGGCGACAGACAATGCGCGGCTGTTTGCGGCGACGATCGGCGGGATGGGGCTGACCGGCCTCATTCTGTCGGCCTCGATCCGGCTGATGCGGGTGCATTCCCTCGACATCGTCGAAAGGGCGACGCCGTTTCGTGACCTCTGCGAATTCTTCGACCTGGCCGCGGCGGCCGATCAGGCCAACGAATATGCGGTCGCCTGGATCGACCAGCTTGCCGGCGGTCGCAACAGCGGTCGCGGCCTGCTGCTCACTGGCAATCACGCCGAGCACGGCTCGCATGCCGCTTCGCGCGCCGGCGGCAATTTCTCGGTGCCGGTCCAGCCGCCGTTCAACGTGCTCAACCGGCCGTTCCTGACCGCCTTCAACGCTGCCTACAGGTGGAGGAAGAGCCGGGCAACGGTGCCGCGCCAGGCCGGCTACCAGGGCTTCTTCTTCCCGCTCGACGGCGTGCGCGATTGGAACCGGCTTTATGGGCCGAAAGGGCTGTTCCAGCACCAGAGCGTGGTGCCGGAACAGACGGCGCGCGAGGCCGTGCCGGCATTGCTGGCGGCTGCAAGGCAAGCCGGGCAGGGCTCGTTCCTCACGGTGCTGAAACGCTTCGGCTCCATCCGCTCGCCGGCGCTGCTGTCGTTTCCGCGTCCCGGCTACACGCTGACACTGGATTTCCCCAACAGGGGCGCCGCGACGCTGACATTGCTGCGGGAGCTCGACCGCATCACGGTCGAGGCCGGCGGCGCGGTCAATCCGTACAAGGACGCCCGCATGGGGGCCGAAATCTTCGCTTCGTCCTTTCCCGAATGGCAGCGGCTGGAAGCGCTCCGCGACCACGCCTTCATGTCCGACTTCTGGGCGCGCACCGCGAAGAGATTGGATACGCGGCGAGGCTCGGTCGAGGCTGCCGAATAGATAAAATCCGAATAATTATTGGTTAACAGATGGTTGATAGCGCGATTCACTCAAAACAATGTTGGGACTTCACCAAATGTTTGCGGGTTTGTAGTAGGAAGCGTGAAGGGGTGGCTTGGAACTCATGAAATACATCGTCTTCATTCTCTTTACAGTCATGACCAATGCCGCGGCGCAGCTGATGCTGAAGCAAGGCATGATGTCGCTCGGACCGATCTCGTTCGAGGGCGTCAATCCGCTCGTCAAGCTGCTGCAGATCGTCTTCAGCCCCTGGGTGTTCCTTGGCCTGTGTACCTTCGTCATCTCGATGGCCTCGCACCTCTATGTGCTGTCCAAGGTCGAGCTCTCCTTCGCTTATCCGTTCCTCAGCCTCGCCTATGTTGCCGTCGCCATCTTCGCTTATTTCGTCTTCCGCGAGGACCTTAATGGCTGGCGGATCGCCGGCATCGCCTTCATCTGCGTCGGCACGGTGCTGATCGCGCAAAGTGGCCGGGATTTGGGTGGGCAAGGGCATGAGGACCAGGCCGCTTCCATCACGCCCGACAAGATCCAAGCAAACGAGATCGTTCGATGAGACATATGATTTTCGGCGGTGACGGTTTCGTCGGCCGCCATCTTGCCCCGAAGCTTGTGGCCGATGGTGAAGAGGTTGTCGTCGCCGACATCGTCAAGAGCGACCTGCCGCATTACCGCAGCGTCCGCTTTATCCAATGCGACGTCACCGATCCGGCCTCGGTCGCCGCGATTGGGCTGAAGGCCGACGACATGGTCTACAATTTGTCGGCCAAGATGCTGTCGCCGATCCAGGTGCGCGCCAAGCGGCATGACTTCTTCTTCCCTGTAAATTTCCATGGCACCGAGCACATCATGCAGGCCATGGACGGAGCCGGTGCGTCAAAACTCGTCCACTACACGACCGACATGATCTACGGCCACACGGTCACGCAGCCTATGACCGAGGAGCACCCGGTGGCGCCGCTGGGCGAATATGGCTGGTCGAAGCAGAAGACCGAGGAGCTGGCGGCCGAGTGGCGCAAGCGCGGCATGTCGATCTCGCTGTTTCGCCCGCGTCTGATCATCGGTCCCGGCCGGCTCGGCATTCTCGAAAAACTGTTCAAGCTGATCGACTGGAATTTTCCGGTGCCGATGATCGGTTCGGGCAGGAACCCTTATCAGTTCATCTCGGTGTTCGACTGCGCCGAAGCCGCCCGCGCGGCCTGGAAGGCCGGCGTGCCAAACGAGGCCTATAATCTGGGTTCGCTCAATCCACCGCCCGTCAAGAAGCTGCTCGGCGATCTGATCAGGCATGCCGGCTCGAAATCGATCCTGATCCCGACACCGGGTTGGGCGGTCAAGCGCACGCTGGACCTGCTCGACCTGATGAACATGCCGATCATGGACCCAGAACAGTATCTGATCGCCGACGAGGAATGCGTGCTCGACGTGTCCAAGGCCGGGCGTCAGCTCGGCTGGGCGCCGCAATATCGCGACGAGGACATGCTGATCGCCGCCTATAGCGAGTACCGCGCCAAGAAAGCCGGGCACGCGGTCGCCACCAAACATGTGCCCGCCGAATAGCGGCTCGCAAAACAGCTTTCGTTGCGCACGATTACGGTCGTGCGTGCAGACAGGAGATTGAAATGACCGTCATGGCCAAGCCCGAACAGACGAATGCGCGCACCATGGTCAGTGCGCCGGCGCTGTCGCCCGCCACCATCGCCAAGCCCAACCTGATCAGCGTCGAGCAGGCCAAGGCGATGGACGTCGCGGCAATGACCGACCTGTTCAAGGCGCATCTCAACCCCGGCCAGCTGCATTTCATGAAGCTGCTCGGCTTCCACAAGATCAAGATCGAGCGCGCCGAAGGCATGTTCTACATCGACCAGAACGGCCGCAAGATCCTCGACTTCTTCGGCGGCTTCGGTTCGCTGGCCTTTGGCCACAACCATCCGCGCATCCTGGAAGCACGCAAGAAATTCCAGGAGGAGAAGCGCCAGGAAATCGCCATCGCCTTCATGTCGCAATATGCGGCGGCACTTGCGCACAACATCGCGAAATGCTCGCCCGGCGATCTCGACATGGTGTTTCTGGGTTCGTCCGGCTCGGAAGCGATGGAAGCGGCGGTTAAGCTCGCCGAGCGCGCCGCCGGTCCGAAGCGACCGAAGATCGTCTATGCCGAGAATTCCTTCCACGGCAAGACCAAGGGCGTGCTCGGCATCACCGACGGCCAGCTCTACCGCGCCGACTTCAAGGTGGCCGAAAACACGGTCCGCATCCCGTTTGCCGACATCGAGGCGGTCGAGCGCCTGTTCCGTTCCGACCCGGAGGTCGGCGTCATCGTGCTGGAAACCATCCAGGGCGGCGGCGGCATCATCCAGGCGCCTGCCGAGTACTGGCAGAAGCTGCGCGCGTTGTGCGACCAGTATGGCGTGCTGTGGGTCGCCGACGAAGTTCAGTGCGGCTACGGCCGTTCGGGCCGCTTCTACGCCTTCGAACATTACGGCGTCGTTCCCGATGTGACGGCGCTGGCCAAGTCTCTCGGCGCCGGCAAGGCGGCGGTCGGCGCGATGATTGCGCGGCGCGAGGTCTACATGAAGGCCTATGGCACGCCGAAAACGGCGATGATCCATGCCATGGCGACCTTCGGCGGAATGGGCGAGGCCTGCGTCACCTCGATCGAAGGGCTCAACGTGCTCTACGACGAGGGCCTGATCGACAATGCCGCCGTCACCGGCGACTATTTGCTGCAGCGCCTGCAGGCGCTCAGGGAAAAGTACCCCAAGATCATCAAGGATGTGCGCGGCAAGGGGTTTATGGTCGGCCTGGAGTTCCACGACTTCTCGCAGACCTTGCCGATGGTGCTGCGGCCGATCGTCAGCGTGCTCGACGACAAGCTGAAGGGCTCGCTGTCGGGCTTCGTCGGCGCGCTGCTGCTGCGCGACTACGACGTGCTGGTCGCCTTCACCGAGTACAACCGAAACGTCATCCGGCTGGAGCCGCCGTTGATCTGCCAGCGCGAGCATGTCGACCGCTTCGTCGATGCCTTCGACAGCCTGCTGTCGCGCGGCATCGTGTCGATCGTGAAGGATTTCGTCAAAAGCCAGGTTCGTTAAGCGAGTTCGCTGGGTACAACGATGCTGACCAAGTCGCCCGCTCCACAAAACCCACTCGACCGGCTCACCGGAGCCGGCCTGGCGTGGGGCGAGGGGACTTATGCGCGGCTGGCGGCACCGATCGGCGCTGCGGCCTTCGCGCTCTACATCCTTTTTACAGCGTTCACGGCATGGGTGATGCCCGACGCCAACTGGGACATGCTGCCCTATCTCGCTATATCGGAGGAGGGCACCTATCCCAATGCACAAGCCCTGCACGACTATGCCTACAACACAGTCAAATCGGGCGTTTCGGCAAGCGATTATAAGGCGCTGACCGATGATGGCGGCGGCTTCCGCAGCCACATGACAGAAAATGCCGCCGATTTCCATTCGCTGCTCGGCATGTACAGGATCAAGTTCCTCTACGCCGAGGTCCTGTCGACGATGAGCGCGGTGATGTCGCCGGTCGAGGCGATGCGCCTGGTCTCAGTGGTCTCGGTTCTGCTGTTCGGCGCGATCGCCCTGATGTGGCTGCGCTCCGAGGGGGCACTGGCCTTGGCGCCTGTGGTCGGCGCGATGCTGATCATGGCCGATTTCGGCGATGCGGCGCGCGCTTCGACGCCGGATCTGCTCACGTCAGCGCTGCTGCTCGGCGGGCTCTATGCCTATGTCCGCGGGCGCGAGATGGCGACCGCGATCCTGCTCTTCCTCGCCTTCATGGTGCGGCCGGACAACATTGTTTTCCTTGCTGTTTTTACCGTGCTGCTGGTCGCCTTCCGGCAGAAATCGTGGGGCGCGCTGGCCGGCTTTGCCGCTTCCTTCGTTGCCTATTTTGCCATCTCGCACTGGGCGCATCATCCCGGCTGGTGGCCGCATCTGTGGTTCTCCAGCATAGAGCAGCATTACAATATGGACGGGTTCGAGCCGCCATTCTCCATCGTTGCCTATCTCAGGGCATTTGCCACCTCGCTGCTGCGTGCCGTCAACCTGAACAGCTGGGTCGGGGTGTCGGTGCTGGCACTGGCCGGCTGGTTTGCCGCCTCCCGCGCCGGCTTCCGCCTCGATCGCCGCGCCGGCATCCTGTTTGCGGCACTGGTGCTCGGCGCGCTGGCGAAGTTCACCGTCTTCCCGATCCACGACACGCGCATCTATTTTCCGCATCTGATCCCGCCATTCCTGCTGCTGGCGACGCCGCTCATGGCGTTGTGGGCGGCCGCGGCTCGCGGTCAGAATCGCGCTGCCATGCAAATCATTCCTGGAGACAAGTCATGAGTTCGCTATCCAGCCTGGCGCGCGTTGCCCTGTCGCTCGGTCTTCCCAGTGGCGTTCTCGACCGCGGACCATCGCTGCGCGGCACGAAGTTCCTGGCCAAGGCGGCGCTGAAGGCGCGGTTTGGTGGGGCAGGGCGGCCGTTCCAGATGGTCAATGTCGGCGCCTGCGACGGCGCGCTGTTCGACGATGTGACGCCGTGGCTGCACCGCATAGCTGGCGCACGCGCGATGCTGGTCGAGCCGATCCCGTACAATCAGAAACGGCTGCGCGCCAATTATCCCGACACCGGCCGGTTCATCATCGAGCCGGTGGCGGTGACAAAGGCCAAGGGGACGATCACCGTCCACACCTTCGATGCCGCCGCGCTCGAGTCCGGCACGCTGCCCATCGAATTCATCGGCTGTTCGTCGGTCACCGACACCAATCTGATGTCGGGCAAGAATGCCTGGGGCGAGGCCGACGCCAACTTCAACAAGTTCGCCCCGCACCTCAGGGACATCGAGGTGCCATCCGAGACCTTGCAGACGCTGCTCGACCGCAACGGCATCATCCATATCGATGCCTTCCTCGTCGATTGCGAGGGCGCCGACTGGATCGTTTTCGAACAGCTCGACCTCAAGCGCTACCGCCCCGGCATGATCAAGGTCGAGGTTGGCGCGCTGCCGGCCGCCGAGATCGGCCAGGTCGTGGTCAAGCTGAAGACATCAGGCTATCAGGTCGGCTTCCAGGCCGAAGACATCTGGGCCTTCGCCTGAGTTAGCCCACCGAAAAGCGAACCGCCCCAGGCGCCCGATGTGAAGCATTCTGCCGTCTGGTCGCTCGGCTTTTTGCCAATGTCGCAAACAGGCTTCAATCGCCCTGCCGCTCCGCCCTATAGTCCGCCCGCTTTATCACTTTGGAGTCGCGGGCAATGGCAGAGTTTCCGAAAAAGGCGAGGGTCGTCATCGTCGGCCTGGGCGGTATTGTCGGCGCATCGATCGCCCATCACCTGATCGAACGCGGCTGGGATGACATTGTCGGCATCGACAAATCAGGTATCC
>NZ_RZPW01000316.1:0-6635 GCF_003998455.1 Mesorhizobium sp. M7A.F.Ca.CA.001.08.2.1
CAGCAGCACCGCCGACGCCCCCATCGGCGCCACCAGCAGCGGCACGTGCGGGCCGTTGCCGAGCACAAGGCTGGCGATCACACCGGTGAGTGCAATGCCGATCGTCGCGCCGATACAGGCGACGAGACGCTCGCGCAGCGTCGCGCCGGCAAGAATGGGAACAAAAAGGCGGAAAGCCATGAGGTCGAAAACTCTGCCGATATTCCAGGGGAAGTCGAAAATGTGCTGATCGCACCGCAATGACGCGGCATCGTTGAATTTGAAAGCCAAACTGATCCGGGAAACTGCAATTTGAGGGAATAGAATTCCGCTACGCAGCCGCCGCCGCGGCCAGACCGCGCGAAATGTCGGCCTTCAGGTCGTCGACGTCCTCGAGGCCGATCTGCAGGCGGATCAATGGACCCTCATAGGGGGCCTTCGCGACAACGCGGTCGCCGAGCCAGACCGGTACCGCAAGGCTCTCATAACCGCCCCAGGAATAGCCGAGGCCGAAGATTTGCAGCGCGTCGAGAAAGGCGTGCTGCTGCTTCTGGCCGCCACCGGCAAGCACGATGGAAAAGATGCCGCTGGAGCCGGAGAAATCCCGCTTCCATAGAGCGTGATCCGGATGGCTGGGCAGGGCCGGGTGGAGCACGCGCGCCACGCCCTTCTGGCCTTCGAGCCAGGAGGCGATGGCAAGCGTGCTGCGCTGATGGTGTTCGAGGCGCACGCCCATGCTGCGCAGGCCGCGCAGCACCTGGTAGACGTCGTCGGGCCCGGCGCAGCAGCCAAGCGTGCAGAAGCTTTCATAAAGATGCGTCCAGCAGCTCTCATTGGCCGACACCGTTCCAAGCAGCACGTCGGAATGGCCGGCCGGGTATTTGGTCGCCGCATGGATCGAGATGTCGACACCGTGGTCGAGGGGGCGGAAATACAGTGGCGTCGCCCAGGTATTGTCCATCATGACGATGGCGCCCACGGCGTGCGCCGCCTTGGCGATGGCCGGGATGTCCTGCACCTCGAAGGTGTTGGAGGCCGGTGATTCTGTGAACACCACCTTGGTGTTGGGCTTGATCAACGCCGCGATGCCGGCGCCGACATGGGGGGCGTAGTACTCGACCTCGACGCCCAGCCGCTTCAGCATCGTGTCGGCGAAGTTGCGGGTCGGATGATAGACGGTATCGACGATCAGCAGATGGTCGCCGGCCGACACGAAGGCGAGCAGCGGTACCGTCACCGCCGCAAGGCCCGACGGCACCAGGATCGTGCCTGCCGAACCTTCCAGCGCGTCTATGGCGTGGGCGAGCGCATCGGTCGTCGGCGTGCCGCGCGTGCCGTAAGTGTATTTCTGGGTGCGAGCCGCCATTGACGCCGCGTCGCGAAAAAGCACGGTCGAGGCATGCACCACCGGCGGATTGACGAAGCCGAAATAGTCGTGCGGATTGTTGCCCGAATGGGCAAGCCGCGTGTTGATGCCCATCCCGCCGCTAAAGTGCTCGCCGTCTTTCGCCATTCTGCGTCGCCTTGTTTGACAAGCCGCTAGCCATAGTGCGGCGGCATGGACCGTGCAACAGCCACCGTCCGCCAGGAGATGGACTTCGAATATGCCAATTCGTCGCGGCAAAAACAGCGATGCGGGGACAGGATATCAAACGAAAAACCCGCCTGTGCGGCGGGTCATCGGCGCAAATCAGCACCATGGACAAAAATGTATCATAGCTGAGGGCAGGGTGTCAAGAAAAAATTCCTATCGCGAAAAGGCGGTCTTTGATTGACCTGCGTTCGGAGCCATCATCTCCGCCGATCGGCTATTGTGGGCGGCTGCGGAAAGTATATGATTGTCGGCTAATATTAATCGCCGGATTGCTTCGATCAGATGCTGCCGGATGGTTGCTGCCGGTTGACCTCTGGTCCTCCACGATCCGGATCGCGCTCACCAAGCGTGAGCGCGGCAAGGGAGGAATGCCATGCCGGACGTCAAATGGGCCATGAAGGCGCGCGAATTCATCAACTGCAACTGCGCCTATGGCTGCCCGTGCCAGTTCAACGCCATGCCGACATACGGGTTCTGCCAGGCGGTCGCCGGCATGGAAATCGAAAGCGGCCATCACGGCGACACCAAGCTCGACGGATTGCGGTTCGTCGGGATTTTCAGCTGGCCCGGCGCCATACACCAGGGCGGGGGCGAAGCCGCGGTGATCATCGACGAGAGGGCGACGGAAGCCCAACGTGGCGCGCTGCTTCGCATATTGGGCGGTCTGGACACCGAACCGGGTGCAACGATATTCCAGGTCTTTTCGACCACGCTGGAGAAGTTCCACGACCCGATCTTTGCGCCGATCGAATTCAACATCGACGTCGACGCGCGAACCAGTCAGCTGCATGTCGAGGGTATAACCGACGGTCGTGGCGAGCCGATCCGGAATCCGGTCACCGGCGCTGCCCACCAGGCGCGCATCGACCTGCCGCACGGCTTCGAATACGCGATCGCCGAGGTCGGGCGCGGCTGGACAAAGGCGACGGGCCCGATCAAGTTCGAGCTGGCCGATACGCACAGCCATTTCGCCAATCTGCATCTCACGCAGAGCGGCATCGTGCATTGACCTGATCCAATGGGCGACACGGCCCTCGAGGCGGTGCTGCGGCGCGATCGCGCGGTCGTGATGGCCGCGCTCGTGGTGATTGCCGTGCTCGCCTGGGCCTATGTGCTGTGGCTCGCCACCGACATGGTCATGCCCGGCTCCGCCTTGCCGGACAGCGGAGGCGGTGACATGGCCGGAATGGACATGTCGAATATGGACGGGTCGAACATGGGTATGGGCGGCATGGATATGGGCGCCGCCGTGGCGCCAGGCATCCGGGCCTGGGCATTGGCCGATTTCGCTTTCACCTTCACGATGTGGGCGGTGATGATGGTCGGCATGATGACGCCTTCGGTCGCACCGATGTTGCTGCTCTATGCCGGTGTCGGCCGCAAGGCGCGGGCGGATGGCAGGCCCATCGCTTCGACGGGATGGTTTTTTGCCGGCTACCTCGCCGTCTGGGCCGTCTTCAGCCTCGTGGCGACCGGTGCGCAATGGCTGCTCACCCGTCTTGCCTTGCTCGACCCCTCGATGGCGACCGGCAGCGCGGTCCTCGGCGGCCTCGTCCTGATCGCCGCCGGTCTCTATCAATGGACGCCGATGAAGGGCGTCTGCCTGCGCCAATGTCAGGCCCCGATCGCGTTCCTGGCCGGCCATGGCGGATTCCGCTCCGCTCCGCTCGGCGCGCTTCGGCTGGGCATCGATCACGGCGCCTACTGTCTGGGGTGCTGCTGGGCGCTGATGGCCCTGCTGTTCGTCGGTGGCGTCATGAACGTGCTGTGGATCGCCGGCATCGCCATCCTGGTCCTGCTGGAGAAGACGGTGCCGACCGGGCAGCTGATTCCGCGCGTTTCAGGCGCGTTGATGGCTGGCATCGGGACCTGGATCGTCTTTCAAGCCTTTTGAGAACAGTCTTCGTCTGCGACCTGTATTGGACTCCAGCCGCCAGTAAATCGTCAGAAGACAATCTTGGGACATGGTAGTTCGCCCCACGCGGAGGTCAACAACCACGAGGTATTTGCCCTGGATGGATTTCGCTGCCGCGGCCGGTATCGGCCCCGCGTTGGCGTTGCATCAGCTTTGCCGCCTTTATTGGCCCCTGCTGACTAATTCGCGGGCGTGTTTGTCTGTAAATCAGGCATTTACGGCAATCGGTTTTCAAACTCTTCGGGTTTGGGTCATTTCCCTTGACCTCACAGGAATTATCGCCTTCGATGACATTTGTGAATGGGAGGCGGCGCGTCGGTTACGATGCGGGGTTTCGGGATGGGCCGGGATGAAGCCGCGTTCACACGGGAGAAAAAAATCAGGATTTACTCCTGAAAAACAGAGAAAAGGGTCTGTGGGTCATGAAACACATTGCTATCGGCATTCTAGGCGCCGCCACGCTTGGATTGATGGCGTCCGCCGCGTCGGCGGCCACGCTCGACACCGTCAAGGCGAAGGGCTTCATCCAGTGCGGCGTCTCCACCGGCCTGGCCGGCTTTTCGGCGCCGGACGACAAGGGTGACTGGCAAGGCATCGATGCGGATTTCTGCCGCGCTGTCGCGGCCGCCGTCTTCGGTGACGGCTCCAAGGTCAAGTTCACGCCGCTCAGCGCCAAGGAGCGGTTTACCGCGCTGCAGTCGGGCGAGATCGACATCCTGTCGCGCAACACCACCTGGACCATCAACCGCGATACGGCACTCGGCCTGAATTTCATCGGCGTCACCTATTATGACGGCCAGGGTTTCATGATCAACGCCAAGAAGCTGCCGGGCGTCAATTCGGCATTGCAGCTCTCGGGCGCAGCCGTCTGCGTGCAGAGCGGCACCACCACCGAGCTGAACCTCGCCGACTACTTCAAGGCCAACAAGATGGAGTACAATCCCGTCGTCTTCGAAAAGCTGGAAGAGGTCAACGCCGCCTATGATGCCGGCCGCTGCGACGTCTACACCACCGATCAGTCGGGCCTCTATGGCATCCGCCTGACGCTGGGATCGCCGGCCGACCATGTCGTGCTGCCCGAGATCATCTCCAAGGAGCCGCTCGGACCGGCCGTTCGCCAGGGCGACGACCAGTGGTACCACATCGTCAAATGGACCTATTTCGCGCTGTTGCAGGCTGAAGAGCTCGGCATCACCAAGGCCAATGTCGATGAGATGAAGAACTCGGCCAGCCCCGAGATCAAGCGCGTTCTCGGCCAGGAAGCCGACACCAAGATCGGTACCGATCTCGGCGTCTCCAATGACTGGGTGGTCAACATCGTCAAGGCCGTCGGCAATTATGGCGAAATGTTCGAGCGCAATGTCGGCTCGGGCAGCCCGCTGAAGATCGCGCGCGGCATCAACGCGCTGTGGACCAAGGGCGGCCTGCAATACGCGCCGCCGATCCGCTGATCGAAATGTGATCCGGGAGGCAGATCATCTGCCTCCCGGTTTCTCTTTCCAGGGGACGGTCGAATGGCATCGCAGGACGTACTTCGCGAGGAGCCCAGCCGCGGCTCCTTCATCAACGATCCGAAAATCCGGGGCATATTCTTCCAGGTGCTGGTCGTCGTGCTGCTGGTGGCGGGCGTCTGGTGGATTGCCCACAACGTCATCGACAACCTGACGCGGTTGCGCATCGCTTCAGGCTTCGGCTTCCTCAAGGGCCGCGCCGGCTTCGATATCAGCGAGAGCGCGATCGCCTATTCGTCGGATTCGACCTATGGCCGCGCCATTCTGGTTGGCCTCCTCAACACGGTCATCGTCGCTATCGTCGGCATCATCACCGCGACAATCATCGGCTTCGTCATCGGCATCGGCCGGCTCTCGAAGAACTGGCTGATCAGGAAGATCTGCACTGTCTATGTCGAGGTCTTCCGCAACATCCCGCCGCTGCTGGTCATCTTCTTCTGGTATTCCGGCGTGCTGGCCGTGCTGCCGGCGCCACGCGACAGCATCAATTTGCCGTTCGGCTCCTTTCTCAACCAGCGCGGTTTCTATTTTCCACGCGCCGTATGGGGCGACGGTTCATGGCTGATCTTCGTCGCCCTGCTCGTCGGCATCGCCATGGCGTGGTTCGTCGCGCGCAAGGCGCGGCAACGGCAGATGGCGACCGGCCAGCAATTTCCGGTGTTTTGGACATCCGCGGCGCTGATCGTCGGGCTGCCGCTGCTCGCCTATGCGCTGAGCGGCTTTCCCCTGAGCTTCGACTACCCCAAACAGTCGACTTTCAACCTGACCGGCGGCTTTCAGGTCCGGCCGGAGTTTCTGTCGCTTTATCTGGCGCTGTCCTGCTATACCGCCGCCTTCATCGCCGAGATCGTGCGTGCCGGCATCAGGGGTGTCAGCGCGGGCCAGACGGAAGCCGCCGGTGCGTTGGGATTGCGGTCCGGATCGATCCTGCGGCTGGTCGTCGTGCCGCAGGCCATGCGCATCGTCATTCCGCCGCTGACCAGCCAGTATCTCAACCTGACCAAGAACTCGTCGCTGGCCATCGCCATCGGCTATCCGGACCTGACGGCGACCGCCGGGACAGTGCTGAACCAGACCGGCCAGGCCGTCGAGGGCGTGGTGATCATGATGGTGATCTATCTCGCCATCAGCCTTCTGACCTCGCTTGTGATGAACTGGTTCAACGCCAAGATGGCGCTGGTGGAGAGGTGAGGTAAGGACATGCAAGAACATGATATGTCCTGGGTGCGCACCGAAATGGTGCTGGCGCAGCCGGCGCCCGCCAGCGTCACCGGCCTCGGCGCATGGGTGCGCAAGAACCTGATCGCGTCTACCGGCGACACCATTTTGACAATCGTCGGCATCGCCCTGGTGGCGATGATCCTGCCGCAAATCATCAATTGGGCGTTCATCAACGCCGTGTGGACGGGGCCGGACCGGACCGTATGCGCCACGGTGGCGCAAGGCGGCATCCAGCCGGATGGCTGGACCGGCGCCTGCTGGGCTTTCGTCAATGCCAAGTTCGGCCAGTTCATGCTCGGCCGCTATCCCATCGAGGAGCGCTGGCGGCCGATCCTGGTCGCCATCCTGTTCGTGGCGCTGCTGGTGCCGATGCTGATGCCGAAGGTGCCACGCAAAGGGCTGAATGCGGTTCTGC
>NZ_RZPW01000317.1:0-6617 GCF_003998455.1 Mesorhizobium sp. M7A.F.Ca.CA.001.08.2.1
CCTACGGGATGACCGAGGCGGCTCACCAGATGGCCTCGAACCGGCTGCCGCCGGGCCAGCGCAAGCCCGGCAGCGTTGGTGCCTCCGCCGGGCCGGAGGTGGCTGTGATGGCGCCCGACGGGCGGCTGCTCGATGCAGGCGAGACCGGCGAGATCGTCATCCGCGGGCCCAATGTCACGACGGGCTACGAAAAGAACCCGGATGCCAACGCCACGGCTTTCGCGCATGGCTGGTTCCACACCGGCGACCAGGGCGTGCTGGACGGGGACGGCTATCTCAGGGTCACCGGTCGGCTCAAGGAGATCATCAATCGCGGCGGCGAAAAGATCTCGCCACTCGAGGTCGACGATGTGCTGATGGACCATCCGGCGGTGGCGCAGGTCGTCACCTTCGCCATGCCGCATGGCAAGCTTGGCGAGGAGGTGGCGGCGGCGGTTGTGCTGCGCGAAGGCATCAGCGCCACCGAGGGCGACATCCGCACCTATGCCGCGACGCGGCTTGCCGACTTCAAAGTGCCGCGCAAGATCCTGATCCTGGACGAGATCCCCAAGGGCGCGACCGGCAAATTGCAGCGCATCGGCCTTGCCGCCAAACTCGGGCTTTGACGATGAAGATCACCATCTTCGGCGCCGGTGCGATCGGCGGCTATCTCGCTGCCAAGCTTGCCGCCGCCGGCCGCACCGATCTCTCGATCGTCGCGCGCGGCGCCCATCTGGAAGCGATCAAGGCAGATGGCCTGCGCCTGATCGAGGATGGCCAGGAGACGTCCGTCCCTGTCCGGGCCGCCGCCAAGGCCGAGGAACTTGGCGTGCAGGATTATGTCGTGCTGGCGCTGAAGGCCCATTCCCTCACCCCGGCGCTCGACCAGATCGCACCGCTGCTTGGGGACCACACATCAGTCGTCACCATGCAGAACGGCGTGCCGTGGTGGTATTTCCACGGCGTCGGCGGGCCACTCGAAGGCACCAGGCTGAACGCGGTCGATCCCGGCGGCGCGATCTGGCAGCGGATTGGACCGGACCGCGTCATCGGCTCGGTCGTCTATCCCGCGGTCGAGGTAGATGCGCCGGGGCTCATCCGCCATGTCGAGGGCAAACGCTTCTCGCTCGGCGAACCCTCGGGCGAGCGCAGCGAACGGGTCACGCTTCTGGCCGAGGAGATGGTCAAGGGCGGCTTGCAGGCGCCGGTGCGCGAAGACATCCGCAGCGAGATCTGGGTAAAACTGTGGGGCAATCTCTCCTTCAACCCGATCTCGGCGCTGACCGGCAGCACGCTTGCCGCGATCGTTGCCGACGAGGGCACCCGGACGCTCGCCCGCACCATGATGCTGGAGGCGCAGGCGATCGGCGAAAGCCTCGGCGTGCGTTTTCCCATCGCGGTCGACCGGCGCATCAAGGGCGCCGGCGATGTCGGCGAGCACAAGACCTCGATGCTGCAGGACCTGGAGCGTGGCCGGCCGATGGAGATCGACGCGCTGGTGAGCGCGGTGCAGGAACTTGGCAGGCTAACGGACAAGCCGACCCCGACCATCGATGCCGTGCTGGCGCTGGTGCGGCGGCTGGCGGTGGAACGCGGGTGTTATGGATAATGGGCTCGGGGTTGATCAGCACCGTGGCAAGGGCGCGACGATCCAGGCCTTGAAGCGCCTTGGCCTCATCTCCCAGCTTGACCAGGGTTAGCAGCATGCTGAACGCCATTCACCACGTCGCGCTCATCTGCACCGACTACGACCGATCGCGACGGTTCTACGTCGAACTCCTCGGCCTCGATCTGGTCCGGGAGGTTTATCGGGAGGAGCGGCAGTCATGGAAGGCGGATCTGCGGATCGGGTCGGCCCAACTGGAATTGTTCTCCTTCCCTGCACCGGCGATGCGGCCGTCCCACCCAGAGGCTACAGGCCTGAGACATCTGGCATTCGCGGTGGCTCATCTTGATCCCGTGATTATCCGGCTGGAAGCCGCAGGCGTTGCCGTCGAGCCAATCCGGATCGATCCATACACAGACCAACGGTTTACCTTTTTCAGGGACCCGGATGGATTGCCGCTGGAACTCTACGAAGCCCCATAAGGAACGGTTCGATTTCACGATGGGCGCTTTGTACTGACGGTCTCGGTATCGGCGGACCGCGAATCTGTGCTAAGCGCCGCCCAACCAACCAAAGGACGACACCAATGAGCGAACTGACCGTGGCCGAGGCGACCGAGAGCATCTATGCCTCGCTCCGGGCGGACAATGCCGACATCGACACACATATCGCGGCGCTTAAGGCGGCGCTGACGCGAGAGGGGATCAAACAGGCGGTGTTCGATCCGACCAAGCTGGCGCAGAACAACCGCTCGGGCCGCAAGTTGATGCAGGCTTATTTTCGGCAACGCGGCGTGAGCGTGACGTTTTCGGACCAATAGAACCGCGCACGGGCGATCTCAACCGCGCCGTTTCTCGATTCGGTCCGTCGCCATCTGGACGTCGGGACTGCGCTGTATGTTTGCCGCAACGATGTTGATTGCGGCTACCCAAGCATACATCTGAATGCGGTCGCGTGTTGCGCTTTAAGCGGACATCGGGTCCGCAGTGTGGCCGGGCAACTTGCCCCGACACCGTAGTCTCACCGCCCGAAACTTCCGAGCGTGGCCCGTTGCTTATTGTCCCGTGTCTTGTCGGAATCTTCGATCGCCTCAACCGACTGGATGTATTTGGCAATATACTCCGGTGACAGTCCGTGTTCTCTGCCACCTGCAAGGACAAAGTCCTTATACCAGCTATAAGGTTTGAGGCTGTCGTCGATGTAGTCGGGAGTGGCGAGATATGTAAGGACCTTTCGCCTACGACCTTTGTCATTAATGACCGTGACCGTCGCGTGCTCGTAGCCAATTCCGACGCCTTCGGCCTTGTCTAGCTCAGCACGTTCGGCAGGGTCGAAGCTGAACAGAACCCCGATCACGCTATTCTCGTTGCCAGTGGCCAATGCGTTGCACTTCGCGGACTTGTCGACGCTACGCTTATGAAAACGGAGTTCATGACCCGGCAAGGTGGCGATGCCGAGTGGCTTGCAGCTCGGCATGCGTTCGCGCAGCCGGGCGGTCGACATGTTTGACCCGTAGGCAAAATAGACGACGTGTTCGGGGGGGCCGGTCTCTATGTTCCTCAGCGGTTCGATCGTGGGATTTCCCGGCTTCAGGATCGTTCGTAACGGTACCGTCATTATGCTGCACTCGTCGGTTTCTTCGCCTTCGCGTGTGATGATTGGCCGTCCGTCCTCGAGATCAATGATTGGAACTGGCCTGCCTGCCCATCCGCAGTCGGCGCAGCGCGGTCGTTCCCAAAGTATACCGGGTGCCTCATTATTTCCGCCATGCTCGGGTTCGAGATGCGGCGAACCGCAGTTCGGGCACTCCGGAGGCACCCCGCGCAACTCGCGAATGATTAGTGATGTCGCCATGCCGATGGCGTGTTGGATCAACGATTGCGCCATCTCGGCATCAATCCAAGTGGCCGACTTTGAATGCGTCAGCCAGTTTGAAAACGTCCATGCGGACTCAAGCGCACTCTTGAGGGTCCCGCGACGCTCTTTGTTGGTGTCGCCCGGCAGAAGATCGTTGCAGATGATCTCCGTCCAAATGCGGAAGTTCGCACGTTGTGGCGGCGTGCCTGTCCATATTGCCGCGTCCTGCGCGACACTGATCAGTTCGAGAAGCGCCTCCCGGCAGCGGACGCCTACAGCTTGATAGTCCGCGAGATTATGCGCTTGCGTCACAGCGGTGCCGGATTCTTCCATCTTCTCGAAGACGGGACCGAACGGGAGTATGCGTAGATCTCCCTCCTGTTGTTTTTCCGTACGCGGAATGCGGAGCATTAGGCCAATATGGAAGGTGAGAGCAAGGTCCATATTTGGGAACTGCTCCTGAGAGTAGAGGTTTGTGCCGCCCGTGATGACCCACCAGCGATCCTTGTTGGTATGGATATCCCACACATCGTGGCGAGTGTTCAGGACAGATTCCGAGTAGACCTTTTGCATAAAGGTCACTTCGAGGTCGGGCGCCTGCCATTCAAAGTATTCCTGGACCTCCTCGATCTCCTCTTCGGTAGCCTTCAACATGATTGTCTCCCGCGAACGCCTGTCATACAGCGCTGCAAAGGGTTTGCGACAGCCTCAACAATAGTCCGATGTCACTGAGCTTTCAAAATCCAGCGCTGCAACGCGGGATATCCGCATTGGGCCAATTTGAGACGTTAGTCCACCGAATTCAGCGGCCGCTGTCACTTGTCGGATGCCGGAACCTGCCGGTCCGTTACCGGCCCATCATGTCGGAGAGGTTTTGGAGCTCGGCCAACCAATGATCCACTCAACTCCTCCATCGGCTGCCGAGTGCATAGGCGATTCATTCCACCAAAATCATAAATCGCGACACTTCTGGCCGTCACTTCGACCGACTCAATAACAGCGATCTGCCGCCGCAAGGGCTTCGGCACGGTGAGCTTGGTCCAGTGCGCCAATCCGTCGGACCGACGCATAGAACCTGACATAGTCGCCCGAGCACAGATCGAACAGGCGGAGAAACGCGGTCACCCGATCGCTATAGACGGAAGTCGCGGCGAGCTTTGCATTGTTGATCGGGGAAGTGAACCAGGCATCGTATCCCCGGTATCGGCCCCAGCGCCTGTCGCGCATGTGTCGGTAGCGCATCCGCAGCCGTTCGATCGCGGCCGTCTTCGCGGCCAGTTTTTGCTCCGAGGTTCCGGCGTTGGAATAGACTTTCGCCAACTCGTCCCGTGTTTGCGACACCAACGCAAGAAATTCAGCTTTGCGCCTCCGGGCGGCTTCGTAACGGCGCAATGCTGCGGTATCGCCAGCCGCGCGCAGCCATTTTTTCACGCCGGTCGTTTCGACGGCGACAGCGAACGACTCGTTGAATGCGGAATCGTCGTGCACGTAGACGCGCTGGTGGGCCAGTTCATGGAACACCAGCCCTGCAAGATAGGTTTTATCCTCGCTGAACATCGTGCTCAGCAGCGGGTCACTCGACCAGCCAAGCGTGGAATATGCGGTGATGCCCGTCACATAGACATCCATGCCCTGTCCTTGAAGTTCGGCAGCGGTTTCAATTGCGGACTTCCTGGAGAAATATCCCCGGTAGGGCACGCAGCCGAAAACGGGAAAACACCATGTTCGCGGCGTCAGCGAGAATGCCGGCGCGGCGAAGACGGCCCATGTCACCGAATCCCGGCCGATATCGACATAGCTGCGGTAGCTGCTGTTGTCGGGCAGCGCCAGTTCATCCGTTGCGAACTGTCGTATGGCGCTCGCCGATGCCATTCGAGCGCGCAATGCCTTCGGCGTCGAAGGGTCCTCGATCAGTTTTCCGACATCCTGGCGCGCCGTCATGATCCGCAGATGACCCTGCACGGATTGCGCGTAATAGGAAACACTGGTGCAGCCGGTCGCGCCAGACACCACGATCATAACGGCAACCAATCGAAAGAATGCGCGCATCACGATTTGCCCACAGCAGTGCTCCCGTACCGATCGGGCGATTGTCGCGATTGCCCCAGGTCCCAAGCAGCCGCATCGATTTGATCGAGGTCTATAGCTTTCTAAAGAATCCGGACAGAATATTCGGACCCACTTCGCCAGGGCGCAGTCTGATCCCGTCCTCGAAGCAGTTCAGCGTCATGCATTCGAAGCCGCTGTGTGCGAGGAGTGCCACCAGCGAGTCACGATCGAAGTGGTGGAGGTGCTCGTCGGGAAGACGCATACGCCACGTCCGGAACCAGGCGTCGCCGTCGGCGCCGAGCTCGCGCCAGCGGCAATAAGGGACGGCGACGGCCAGGTAGCGGGCCTTAAGCCGGGCGAGGAAACCCAGATCCGGGATATGCTCAAGCACATCGAACATGGCGACGAGATCCCACGAGCTGGAGAGCGCCTCATCCCAATCGACGAAGCGGACGCCCTTGGGCAGCGGAAACCTGGTTATGTCGCAGCCGGCGCAGTCGGCGACCCCGGTTATTTTCGCGGCTTCGATGAATGTGCCGGTGCCATATCCAATCTCCAGCACGGACCGGGGAATCTCGCCAGTGATCCCCAGCACCCAGCCGAGTCGCTGATATCCGAGCTTGATGGTCCGGTCACTCAGGTCCTCGTAATAGGAAATATACTGCTTGTCATACTTGATCGGTTTGGAGTCGACCTGGTGGATCACGCCAAACCCGTCCACCGCGTAGTTGTCCAACATTGGCGTGCGGCCCCCAGATTCCGGTGCTCAGTCCTTGCCCGCCCGCTTGAAAATCCGCGCATAAAATTCGCCGACGATGCCGCGCCGGAAGATCAGCACGCACACCATGAAGATGAGGCCGGTGGCGATGGTCACCGGAAAGCCGGAAGTGGCAAGCGTGTTTTCCAGGCCAATGACAAGGCTGGCGCCGATGATCGGCCCGACCATGGTGCCGATGCCGCCGAGAAGCGTCATCAGGATCACCTCGCCCGACATCTGCCAGGTGACGTCGGTGAGCGTGGCGAACTGGAAAACGATCGCCTTGAGCGAGCCGGCCAGCCCGGCCAGGGCCGCCGACATGACGAAGGCGCCCAGCTTGTAGTTGGCGACGGAATAGCCCAGCGAAAT
>NZ_RZPW01000318.1:0-6614 GCF_003998455.1 Mesorhizobium sp. M7A.F.Ca.CA.001.08.2.1
TTTCGACACCGAGAGGCACGGTGACGGCGCAGAAATGCCTGATAGCGGTCAACGCCTATGGCGGCGCGCTCGAGCCGGTGAGTGCCGCGCACGTCATGCCGATCGGTTCCTTCATCGGCGCGACGGTGCCTCTGGGAGCGGACTCGAACGTTTTGCCGGGCGGCGAGGCGGTCGACGATTCCCGCTTCGTCGTGCGCTATTTCCGCAAATCGAAGGACGGGCGGCTGCTGTTTGGCGGACGCGAGGTCTATGGCGTCAACGATCCCCGGGATATCCACATCCACATCCGCCGCCAGATCGCGGAACTCTATCCGGCGCTCGGGGATGTCGAGATCACGCATGGCTGGGGCGGCTATGTCGGCATTACCGTGCCAAGAAAGCCGTTCGTGCGCGAAGTGATGCCCAATGTGATCTCGGCCGGCGGCTATTCCGGCCACGGCGTCATGCTGTCGAACTACTTCGGTAAACTCTATGCCGAAACCGTTGCCGGCAACCGCGACCGGCTGAAGCTGATCGAGGATCTGAAAATCCCGCCTTTCCCTGGCGGCCGGCGTTTCCGCACGCCGCTGCTGTTCCTGGCGCTCAACTGGTTTGCGCTGCGCGACAGGATCTAGCCGGCCGGCCTGATGTAATATTGTAATATTTGTTGTAACATTTGTTGCCCGTGCGACGCATTGCGCAATTTCCCGCAAAGGCGCAGAATCCCCTATGTTGGCGTACTGATGCCACAATCGCAGGCGAAAGCTGCCGGTTCTGGGCGATTGTTCGGGGATTGTTGCGGGCCTGCCCGCGTTGTTTTTGGGACCGATGCGGATCAGACGCCGGACTTCCGGCACCGATCGAAAGAACGTCGGCCCGCTTATGGAGGTGGCAAGAGTGAGAGAGCCCTTCAGTTTCGGTACGCCGGAACGTCGGCGCTTTGCCATGCAGTTCGGATACGACATGCGGCCTTCCTTCTGGCAGGAAGTCCGCTCGAACTCGCATCTGGTGATCGCCGCGATCGGCACCGCCGCACTGCTTGGGGTCGCCGCCGTGGCGCTGTGGCTGGCGCTGCCGGCCAGCGACAGGCAAGCGGCAGCGAGCCCCGAACAGACCATTCCAACGGTTCCGGTGAAGACGACGAAAATAACCCCGGTTGGGGCCGCGGTCGCTGCGGCAGCCGTGCCGCAGGCGCGCAAGTCCGACGCAATTCCAACAACTGTGGCGGCCGCGCAAGACAACATTCCCGCACTCGCCGCCAATGACCCACGCTGGACCGGTTCCCAGCTGAAGGCCGCATCCGCGTCCGATTCGACTGCTCCCAGCCAGGTGGCGGACAAGGCACCCGACAAGCAAACGGCGGCATTCGCGCAGCCGGCAGCCGATACCGATGCCGCCACCGAACTTGCCAAGGTAGCCGCGCCCGGCGCAACCGCGGGCAACCATCCCGACGGCGCACAAACCGCCGCCATTCCCGAGGTGCAACCGCAAGTGCCGGCTCAAGAGCCAGCGGCAGAAGGTGATGACAGCCAGGCCAAGGCGAAGCCAAGGAAAGCCGCAGCCGCCGGAACAGGACGCATCCTGAGGGCCGTGACCATGCGAAGCGGCCCGAAGAAAAATGCCGCCGCCATCGGTACGGTGCCAGCCAAAACCTCGGTGCAGGTGATGAGCTGCAAGAAATGGTGCCAGATCACCTACAACGGCAAGACCGGCTGGATCTACAACAGCTACATCAAGACCGGCGCGTGAGACAGCGACAGTTGTCTGCGCTGACCGGGACGAAGCCGCCAGTTGCCTAAAGCGTGTTCGCGCCTGAACGGACTCAGGCGACCCGCTTTAGGTCTTTGTTTTATGCATGTCGTTCTCCCAAAACCGAGCTCACTTTTGGGCGACATGCATTGGTCACCGGCCGAGCAACCACCCGAAACGATGTCTTCTGCGGGCAAGTTTGCGCTTCGCGAGAAAATCCCGGTGTTCCTCGAAGGGCACTCCATAGAGGCCGCAAGCCAGGCAGTCGTCCCGCTTGCCGCAGTCCGCGATCCAGCATTTGATGTCATGCGTCCAGGAGAGTGCGACACGTTCCAGATGAAGATTGGAAGAGCTCTTCACCAGGATCAACTCGCCAGGCACCGCTGTCCGCCTGATGTAATCCGAGACCTCTTTCGGTGTGCGCAGTTCGACGAATCGGCCAGCGTCGCGGTCGGTCTGGCTGGCCTTCGAGCGATGCGCATGCTCGCCGACATAGATCACCTGGTTCGCGATCTCGCGCGCGCTTTTGTAGGCGCGGGCATACTTTGCGGTCGAATCGGTAAAGTCCGACAACTGGCCAAGAACGATCCGCTTTTCGCCAACGGTCGATTTTGCAATCATGTCCAAGGCAAGTGGCAGCGAATGCCACGGCGCCTTGACAGAGTCTAGAATGAAGTGCGGGCCGCCCTCGGGGCTGATCACCTGGCATCGGTTCACGAGGGGCTGAAATGTCTCGATCCTGTCCTTGACGGTCTGCGCAGGAACTCCAAGTTCGAGAGCCGCGGCCGCTGCCGCGACCACAGGCAGCGAGAAATGCTCCCCTGGAAATGCCGTCTGGAGGTCCAGCACGCCGCCGCGCCAGTGCAACTTCAAGCCAAGCGTGCGCGGATATGCTGCACTGATGTCGGTGATACGGTAATCGGCCGCGTCCGACTCGCCAAATGTGACGAAGCGTTGCGCGGATGCCATGGCGAGGACATGGGGATCATCGGCGTTGAGCACGGCCAGGCCGCCTGGTTCCAACGCCTCGACCAGTGCGCGCTTTTCACGAGCGACATTCTCCAAGGTTTTGAAGCTGGAGACGTGCTCGAGCCGGACCATTGTGACGACAGCGACGTGCGGCCGCAGCAACTCGGCCATCGGCTTGATTGAATTGATCGCCGACGCCGACACCTCAACGACGGCATAGTCCACGCCACTGATGCGACGCGAAAGCATCCTCGACAGCATCTGCAGCGAATGGAAAAGGAGCTGGACATGGACGGAACCGTGGCTGGCCAATATATGCCCAAGCAGCGCCGTTGTGGTCGACTTGCCGGAGCTGCCGGTTATGCCGATGAAGATCGACTTGCTTTTGGACCGGGCATATCTTGCCTTGTAGATCCTGACCCGCTGCCACAGGTTCTCGCGAATTTTCCGTAGTCTGGCATTCATCGCATAGCTGGTCCCAAGCCCTGATGACTTTGGGGAAGCCAGATGGTCAAGTCAACCGGACCAAGCATGAACAGCTATCTAAGCGCGTCACGCTTGACGGATTCAGGCGATGTGCTTCAGGCCCTGTTCTGTTCATATCGTTCCCAAAATCACGGCCATCTCTTGGCGATAAACGTCAGATGCAGCGGCCGCCATCGACCTCCAGCGCCACGCCGGTGATGAAGGCGGCCTCGTCCGAGGCCAGCCAGAGTGCAGCGTTGGCGATGTCGAGCGGCGTCGAAAGCCGGCCGAGCGGGATCGATGCCCGGAACTTCTCGCGGATTTCGGGCGTATCGGCGCCCATGAATTTCTCCAGCATGCCGGTCTCGCCGGCAACCGGGCAGAGGCAGTTGACGCGGATGTTCTTCGGCGCCAGTTCCACCGCCATCGATTTGGTGGCGGTGATCGCCCAGCCTTTCGACGCATTGTACCAGGTGAGGCCGGGGCGCGGCCGCAGACCCGCGGTGGAGGCCGTGGTCAGGATGACGCCGCCGCCCTGCCGCTCCATGATCGGCACCACGGCGAGTGCCGCGTGATAGATCGCCTTCACGTTGACGGCGGTTATCAGGTCGAAGGTCTCCTCGTCGACATTGAGCATGTCGCCGTTGCGATGGGTGTAGCCGGCATTGTTGACCATGATGTCGATGCGGCCGAAGGCGCTTTTGGCGGCATAGATCATCTCGTCGAATTCGGAGCGCAGCGAGACATCGGTCTGGGTCCAGATCGCCGCTTCGCCGATCTCGCCGGCGACGCGCTCAGCGCCCCTGGCGTTGAGATCGGCGACAACGACCCTGGCACCCTCCTGCGCAAAGCGCCTGGCGATGCCCTCGCCAAAACCGGACGCAGCACCGGTGATGACGGCAACCTTGTTTTCCAGACGCATGTTTTTCCCGCTCATGATTGACGATCAACCGACGCGCCGATAGCGCACATCCGCGCGAACCCGTGGCTTCTGGCCGGATTGCTCGAAGATGTGCGGCCATCGCCGATTTCTCCTTTGGCTTTCGCGTCGATCCCGCTCTATGCTGCAACTGCGAAGGCTTCCGGTGCCGCGCCTGTCGACAAGCCTCCGGGTCATCGGACTGTCAAGGGGCAGGCGCATACACCCAGATGTGACACCATGGCACTGGAAAATTTAAATCGATTAGATTATATCAGCCGCGTCACAGCGACCGGCGTCAGAGCGGACAGACCATGACCAGCCAGATCATCCCCGTCGATCCTTTCGACTTCATCATTTTCGGCGGCACCGGCGATCTGTCGGAGCGCAAGCTTCTGCCGTCGCTCTATTATCGCCAGCGCGACCATCAGTTTTCGGAGCCGACACGCATCATCGGCACCTCGCGCTCGAAGATGAGCGACGAAGAATTCCAGGCCTTCGCCAAGCAGGCGATCTCGGACCACGTCAAACCGGCCGACATCGACGCCAAGGAACTGAAGACTTTCCTGGCGCGGCTGTCCTACGTCTCCGCCGATGCGACGAGCGGCGCCGGCTTCGACAAGCTCAAGAAGGCGATCGGCGACAGCGACCGCATCCGCGCCTTCTACCTGGCGGTGGCGCCGGCGCTGTTCGGCGACATCTCGCACAAGCTGAAAGAGCACAATCTGATCACGCCGAACTCGCGCATCGTGCTGGAAAAGCCGATCGGCCGCGATCTTGATTCGGCACGCAAGCTCAACGACCTGGTCGGCGACGACTTCCACGAAAGCCAGATCTTCCGCATCGACCATTATCTCGGCAAGGAGACGGTGCAGAACCTGATGGCGCTGCGCTTTGCCAACGCGCTCTACGAACCGTTGTGGAATTCAGCCCATATCGACCATGTCCAGATCACCGTGGCCGAGACCGTCGGCCTGGAGGACCGCGTCACCTATTACGACAAGGCCGGCGCGCTGCGCGACATGGTGCAGAACCATATGCTGCAGCTCTTGTGCCTCGTCGCCATGGAAGCGCCGTCGTCGATGGATGCCGACGCCGTTCGCGACGAAAAGCTGAAGGTGCTGCGGGCACTGAAGCGCATCAACGGCAACGAAGCGCCGAAGCACACCGTGCGCGGGCAGTATCGCGCCGGGGCTTCGGCCGGCGGACCGGTGAAAGGCTATGTCGAGGAACTCGGCAAGGACAGCAACACCGAGACCTTCGTCGCCATCAAGGCCGAGATCGGCAATTGGCGCTGGTCGGGCGTTCCGTTCTATCTGCGTACCGGCAAACGGCTGGCGACGCGGGTTTCGGAAATCGTCATCGAATTCAAGCCGATTCCGCATTCGATCTTCGGCGACAGCGCCGGACCGATCTTCGCCAACCAGCTTGTCATCCGGCTGCAGCCGGACGAAGGCGTCAAGCAGTTCATCATGATCAAGGATCCGGGCCCGGGCGGCATGCGGCTGCGCCAGATTTCGCTCGACATGAGTTTCGCGCAATCCTTCGACGGCCGCGCACCGGACGCCTATGAGCGGCTGATCATGGACGTCATCCGTGGCAACCAGACCCTGTTCATGCGCCGTGACGAAGTCGAGGCGGCGTGGAAATGGATCGACCCGATCCAGAATGCCTGGGAAAGTGCCAGGCAGGAGGCGCAGGGCTACACGGCGGGCACCTGGGGCCCATCGGCCTCGATAGCGCTGATCGAACGTGACGGGCGGACATGGCACGAGAGCAATTGAACAGCGCCGCCTACAGCTGGAACGGCTTCACCGGGCGCCAGGAACTGGCGGCAGCCCTGGCCGGCCATGTTGCAGGCAGACTGACCAAGGCGATCGCCGAGCGCGGCACGGGGTTGCTCGCCGTCTCCGGCGGCACCACGCCGGCAAAATTCTTCGCCGCCCTTTCAGCGATACCCATCGCCTGGGACAAGGTGATCGTGACGCTGGTCGACGAGCGTTTCGTGCCGGCCTCCTCGCCACGCTCCAATGCCGGGCTGGTGGCCGCCAATCTGTTGCAGAACGCGGCCAAGGCGGCTCGTTTCGTGCCGCTCTATCACGAAGCCACCAGCATCGAGGATGCGGCCTCGTCCGACGATGCAGCGCTCCGATCCTTGCCCTGGCCGCTCGATGTCGTCGTGCTCGGCATGGGGCCGGACGGCCACACCGCCTCGTTCTTTCCCGATGCCGCCGACCTGGCAACACTGCTCGACCCGTCTTCCGACAGGATCGTGCTGCCGGTTCATGCGGCAAGTGCGGGCGAGCCGCGGCTGACCCTGTCGCTGGCCCGCATCGTCGAAGCCGGCTTCATCGCGCTGCACATCGAGGGTGAGGACAAGCGTATCGCCTTCGACGGCGCGGTGGCGCCCGGGCCGCGAAAGCCAATCCGCGCCGTGCTCGACGCAGCGCAAAAGCCCGTAGAGGTTTTCTGGGCACCCTGATTCTCGATTTACACCGGTCCCGGCAAACGGCGGGAGGATGTTTCCGGGACC
>NZ_RZPW01000319.1:0-6602 GCF_003998455.1 Mesorhizobium sp. M7A.F.Ca.CA.001.08.2.1
GTTGTCGGACGCGGCAAGTCAGGCAGCACTGGCTGGCGATCTCGCACGAGCCAAAACGCTGTCGGACACTTGGCATGAGGCGCTGGACGCTATATCTGAGACCGATACTTACAATCTCGATAAGAAGCAGCACGCCTTGATCATGATCGACCGCCTGAATTCTGCAATGCGAATGTGACTGGGTTTCCTGGATCGGGATGGCAAATGCTGCCTCGATACGATATCCACCGCCACGCCTTTCCATTCAGACATTCATGACGGTTCATTCATGTCACGCGACAAATTCTACATCACCACCCCGATCTTTTATCCGAACGGCAAGCCGCATATCGGCCACGCCTATACGGTCATTGCAACCGACGCCCTGGCACGCTTCCAGCGCCTGGACGGCAAGGACGTCTTCTTCCTGACCGGCACCGACGAGCATGGCCTGAAGATGCAGCAAACGGCCGAGAAGGAAGGCATAACGCCACTGGCGCTGGCCGACCGCAATTCGGCGATTTTCCGCGCAATGACCGAGGCGATGGGCGGCTCGAATGACCAATACATTCGCACGACCGAACCGCGCCACTACGAATCCTGTCAGGCGATCTGGAAAGCGATGGCCGCCAATGGCGACATCTATCTCGACCGCTATAGCGGCTGGTATTCGGTGCGCCAGGAAGCCTATTTCGACGAGAGCGAGACGACGCTCGGCGACGACGGCGTGCGCCGCGAACCGCTTGGGTCGCCGGTCGAATGGAACGAGGAAGAAAGCTATTTCTTCCGGCTTTCCGCCTATCAGGACAAATTGCTGGCGCTTTATGAGAGCCAGCCCGACTTTGTCGGTCCGACCGAGCGCCGCAACGAGGTGCTCAGCTTCGTCAAGTCGGGGCTGAAGGATCTGTCGATCTCGCGCACGACCTTCAAATGGGGCGTGCCGGTGCCAGGCGACGACAACCATGTGATGTATGTCTGGGTCGACGCCTTGACCAACTACATCACCGCCGCCGGCTATCCCGACACAAAGGCCGAGCAATGGCACTATTGGCCGGCCACGCACATCATCGGCAAGGACATTGTCCGCTTCCATGCGGTCTATTGGCCGGCATTTCTGATGTCGGCGGGCATCGAGTTGCCAAAGCGCGTTTTCGCGCATGGCTTCCTGTTCAACCGCGGCGAGAAGATGTCGAAATCTGTTGGCAACGTCGTCGATCCATTCGCGATGGTCGAGCACTACGGTCTCGACCAGGTGCGCTACTTCTTCCTGCGCGAGGTGCCGTTCGGTAACGATGGCAGCTACAGCCATGACGCGATCGTCAACCGCACCAATGCCGATCTTGCCAACGGCCTCGGCAACCTGGCGCAGCGCTCGCTGTCGATGATCGCCAAGAACTGCGGCGGCGTGGTGCCGCAGCGCGGCGAGCTGACGGATGCAGACAGAGCGATCCTGGATCAGGCCGCCGCCGCGCTCGACACCGCGCGCAAGGCGGTCGCCGAGCAGGGCATCCATCTGGCGCTGGCAGCGATCTTCGGCGTGGTGGCGGAAGCCGATCGCTACTTCGCCGGCGAGGCACCATGGGCGCTGAAGAAGACCAACCCGGCGCGCATGGAAACGGTGCTATGGACGACCGCCGAAGTCGTGCGCCGCGTGGCGGTGCTGTGTCAGCCCTTCACTCCGGGCTCGGCCGCGAAACTGCTCGACCTGCTGGCGGTGCCGGCGGAGAGCCGCGATTTCGCGCATGTCCACGCGGACCATGCGCTGGTGCCGGGTACTGCGTTGCCCGTACCGGAAGGCGTGTTTCCGCGTTACGTCGAACAGCCGGACGCGAACGTCTGATGCTCGTCGACAGCCACTGCCATCTGGATTTTCCAGATTTCGCCGAGGAGCGGGCGGCCATCGTCGCCCGCGCTTTAGCCGCCGGAATTGGCCGTATGGTGACGATCTCGACACGCGTGAAGCGTTTTCCGCAAGTACTTGAGATCGCTGAAATTTTCGACAGAGTCTATTGCTCTGTCGGCACTCATCCGCACAATGCGGCCGAAGAACTGGATATCACGGTCGAGGAGCTTGTGCGGCTATCCGCGCACCCGAAAGTAGTGGCCATCGGCGAGGCCGGTCTCGACTATTTTTACGACAAGGCGCCACGCGATGCACAGGCGCAAGGCTTTCGCAATCACATCGCCGCCGCCCGTGAAACGGGGCTGCCGCTGGTCATCCATTCGCGCGATGCCGATGCCGACATGGCTGATATTCTCGAGGACGAAACAGGGAAGGGCGCCTTCCCCTTCATCCTGCATTGCTTTTCTTCCGGGCGCCGGCTTGCCGAGGTGGGCGTCGCTCTCGGTGGCTACGTGTCGTTCTCGGGCATCCTGACCTTCAAGAATTCAGCTGAGTTGCGTGCCATTGCCGCCGATGTCCCGCATGCCCGATTGCTGGTCGAAACCGATGCGCCCTATCTGGCGCCCGTGCCGTTTCGCGGCAAACGCAACGAGCCCGCCTATGTCGCCCATACCGCCAAGGTGCTGGCCGAAACGATCGGGGTAAGCAAAGCTGAAATCGCCGATCTGACCACAGATAATTTCTTCCGGCTGTTCGGCAAGATGCCGCGGCCTGCAGAGCAAAGTGCCTGAACGATGACTGACCGGCTGCGCCTCACCATTCTCGGCTGCGGCTCGTCCCCAGGTACGCCGCGCATCACCGGCGATTGGGGCAATTGCGACCCCGACAACCCCAGGAACCGGCGCACCCGTGCCGCCGCGCTCGTCGAGCGGATCGCGGCGAACGGCAGCCGAACGACTGTCGTCATCGACACGGGGCCGGATTTTCGGCAGCAGATGCTGCTGGCCGGCGTTAAACGTGTCGATGCGGTCGTCTATACCCACCCGCATGCCGACCATATCCATGGCATCGACGATCTGCGCGGTTTCGTCCTCGATCAGCGCCAGCTCATCGACGTCCATGCCGACAGGGCGACGATGCTTCGGCTGCGGGAAGCGTTCGGATACTGTTTCGAGACGCCGCAAGGCAGCTCCTATCCGCCGATCGTCAGGCCGCATCTCATCGACCACACCAGGCCGGTGGTCGTTGAAGGAGAGGGGGGTACCCTCACCCTCGAGCCGCTGCCGCAGATCCACGGCGACATCGTATCGCTCGGTTTCCGCATTGGCGGTCTCGCCTATTGCCCCGACATCAGCGACTTTCCGGAACCCACCGCCGAACGGCTGGGCGACCTCGACGTGCTGATCATCGACGCGCTGCAGTACCGGACGCATCCAAGTCATCTGTCACTTGGCGAAGCGCTTGAATGGATCCAGCGGCTGGCGCCGATACATGCGGTGCTGACACATATGCACGTGCCGCTCGACTACGTCTCGGTGATGGCCGAGACACCAGCCAATGTCGAACCCGCCTATGACGGCATGGTTATAGAAATCCCTTATGAATCAGCACGATGCGAATAGAGCTTCATGAGGGCTTTCGGCTCCTTGGTGCAAATATCAGCAGCGTTCCGATCCGCTCGTAGCCCATCCGAGGATAAAGCAGCGCCCCGGCATGGGTTGCTGCCAGCACCGAGTACCTTGAACCGCGCGCGCGATCGTCGTGCAACATTTTCGATATCAAAGCCTGACCAATGCCGCGACGCCGGTGCGACGGCTCGACATACATGCTCGAACACCAGGTGGCTCCCACGGCATCCAGGCTGCGAACGCGCCCAACGATGTCGGCGCCATCGATTGCCACATACTGGCGGAACGGCGCGGTGTCGCCGAGCAAATCGTCTGGGATCGGCTGCCGGCGGATGATCTTTCCCAACTGTGCCGCCCGTTCGGCCGTCTGCACGCGTTCGACCGAAGCAACCGATGGCGGGTTCGGAATCCGGTGCAATCGGTGGACGAAAAAGCCTTCGGTCCGCAGCAGCCGGTAGCCGAGAGCTTTGTAGGCGGTTCGTGTCGGCCCGTCCGGATCGTCGTTCGCGATCACAACGGAAATGGCAAAGCCCGGCCGTGCATGCTGCCGCACGACGGCATCGGTCTCTTGAGCGGCGACGTCATGGACGACCCATTCTTCGCCGCGGTAATCGCGAGGATTCTTGCGTTCGGCATCGCGCATCAGCCACAATGGTCCAACCCGGCTGGCCTCGTAAGGAAAGGTGCGGCTCCTGTCAGCGCTGAAGCCATGCACGAACACTTCGATTGCCGCTTCGATCTCGCTGTTTGCCATCTTCATTTCGACAGCCTAGCGTTGGCGATCCGCTCAAGGCAATACGCCACAATCGGCTCAAGCCTATGAGAACCAGCGGCAATTTACAGTTCTTGGCCCATGCGTTAGTTCCATAATCTATCTTATGCGACTTTTGGATACGGCGAGCGGCATGGATGCGGCGGTCCCCGACTTCACTTTCCAGTTCCCTTGGAGGCTTCAGCCTGGAGACACGTCAGGCTTGCAAACATCGGCTCGATATTGTGAGCGCGCAGCCGTCGGCAGCGCGCTCGACTCTTTGTTCGAACGATCGGGTCAATCGGAGCGACTATTCCAGAATAACGGTGGCCTCCACCTCGAAAAGAATGGGATCGATTGCAAGCTTGGGAACGGGAACCAGAGTCTGCGCCGGCAGCGCCTCGCCGAACATGTCCTTGACGTTCCTGGTCAACACCTCGAGCTTGGACATGTCGTGGTCGACCACGAAGACCGTGAGCTTCGCCACCTGATCCGGCCTGGCGCCGATGCCCTCAAGCGCAGCATGCAAATTTGCGTAGGCCTGCTTCACCTGGACGGCGAAATCCGGTGACAAGGCTCCTGTGCTGTCTTGGCCGCCCTGCCCGGAGATGTAGGCGATCCGAGCTCCGAGCGGTGCGATTACGGCGGTGCTGTAGCCATTCGGCGACGGGTCGTAGAGCGCCTGTGGATTGACAATAGTCAGCTTGAACTCGTTCGCCGGCGACGCAGTGGGGACTGCAATGGTCATGATGATTAGCCCTCCGATAAGCAGATGCTTGATTGCGCGTGACATGGTTTTTCGCTTGGCTCCGCAGCCTGCGAGCAACCCTACCCTGGCGCCTGCAGATTGAACTTTAACCTAATCGCTACGTGAATCGTGCGATGTACGAGTCATCGTATGGTACGTCGTACGAGTCAATCGTTCAAGATCGACATTTGTCGCGTTGCCGGTCAAAATCGATGTTCTGAAAAAGCGAGGACGACGGATGGTAGCCAAACGCAGCGGCGCCCGGAGCAAAGGAGATCAACAGAGCGTGTCGCTCCAGCCCGTGCAGCAAGCGAGCAGCGAGCCGCCGCTGTCTCGAGAGCGTATCGTGGCGACCGCGGTGGAACTGCTGGACGCCCAGGGCATAGACGGATTGACAATGCGTCGGCTGGCCGATCGCCTCGGCTCGGGTGTGATGAGTCTATATTGGCACGTCGACAACAAGGAGGATGTCTTTGATCTAGCAGTCGATTCGGTGCTCGAACATCGCGGATCGCCTGAAACAGGTGAGTCTCCGGACTGGCGCGGAGACGTCGTTCATATGCTCGAAGACTGGCGCGCCAGAATGTTGCGCCATCCTTGGTCGGCATCGCTGTTGCGGCGCCGGGCGCTCGGTCGGAACATTCTCGGTCGCCTGGAAATGCTGAGCAAGACCTTGTCCAGAGCCGGTGTTGCGGACGCGGATCTGAACGCCGCGATATGGTCGCTCTGGAACTATGTGATGGGCGCTACCCTCACCCGGGCAAGCTTCGACCTCTCGGAAGAAGACAGGGCAGCCGCACAGCAGCGTCTTACACATCTCAGCGAACACTACCCGACAATCGAACGCTCTCGTCTGCTGTTGGACAACGATTGGGATGGCGCCTTCCGAAGAGGCCTCGACTTCCTGCTCGACGGCCTCTCGCCAAGATAGAATTCCGGCGCTCCGCCCGGAGCAGACCGGATGGCGCTGCTTTGCGCATGCCAGTTTGACGCAAGTGCTTCCCAGTCCACATCGTCACGTTTGGCTCGCCGCCAGGGCGGCGCAGCAGCGGGCAAGCCCCAGGTGCTCGATCCCATCGCGGCGGTGGCTGGTGCGGCTGCATTGCAGCTGAATTGTTGCAGTTGGCGATGTCGTCGCCACGCATTGCCAACCGCTGGTCGGAATCCTCTCTGCAGTCGATCTTTTGCGCAAACCTTTTTGGCCGACATGCGTTGTTTTCTCTCCAAGCCAAGGAGACGATCATGCAGATGAAGTCGGAAATAGCCGGTGAAGCGGCCAAGCAGCGCCATATCCAACGTGGCATCGATGCCAAGGACAAATCGAAAGGCGATGGGAAGCTGCAAGGCGCCATGCAGGCTGGCGCCCGCGAATATCCCGAGCCCCCTTTCCCTGAGCAACATCAGCCCAAACCGGGACATGAATGGGCCATAGAGCCGGCGCCGCTGTACGATGCGCCTTACTATCTCGGATCGAAAAAACTCAACCAAAAGGTAGCGCTCATCACGGGCGGCGATTCGGGCATCGGCCGCTCGGTGGCGGTGTTGTTCGCCCGCGAGGGCGCCGACGTCGCGATCGTCTATCTGGCCGAGGACAAGGACGCTGAAGAGACCAAATCCGCGGTGGAAAAGGAGGGACGACGCTGCCTCCTGGTC